>CAYNFI010000008.1:1616-57890 GCA_964396445.1 uncultured Candidatus Bathyarchaeia archaeon | reverse complement strand
GTACTTCCTTAAGGCAGCCTCATCCAAGGTAACGCCGAGCCCAGGCTTCCCTGGGACCTCGACTAGGCCGTCCTTAACCTGAACGGGGTCCTCAACGAGGGGGTGCTCCCTTAAACGGTGTAGGAAGAAGGGGCTTGGAAGCGTAGCCATCTTCACGACCGCCGCTAAATGAACTTGGAAGGCTTCACTGACCCCGGTTCTCCCGAAGCCCTCAAGCCAAACAGGGCGCCCACCCATGGTGAAACCCCTTCCAGCACCTCCACTAGCCGTCATAGTTCCCCCCGCAACCTCCGCTACGGCTGCGTACCTCATAGTCGCCCAGACACCTGGAACCTCGAGGACGTAGTAGTCCACCATCTCCCTGGCTAAGGAAACGATGGGGTTAGGGTCGCCCATGTGTATGGCTAAAGGCACGTCAACCCTTCTCTTAATCGCACGGTAGCCTTCAACATCAGATTGGGGAATAGGGCTTTCAAGGCAGAATATGCGATACCCCGCGACTTTATTCACGAACTCTATGGTTTTCGAGGGAAGCCACAGGCTTCCATTGGCATCAGGGATAATAGAGTTCTCGGGAACCGCATCGGCTATAGCCTTCACCTGCTCAACCGGGTCATAGTAAGGACGGACTTTGAACTTGTGAACCTTGAACCCTCCCTCAGCCGCCTTAAGGGCTTCCCCAGCTAAAACCTCAGGGGGAAAGTGGTGGCTCCAGTAGCACACAGGGACTTTATCCCTCACCTTGTGACCCAGAACCTTGTAGAGGGGGACTTTCAAGGCTTGAGCCATGATATCGTAGAGGGCTTCCTGTAGCGGGTAGACGCCGTCGTCGAGTATGAAATCGAAGGGGTTTCTACCGATGAGCTGCGGTATCGAAGCCCTCGCGTCGCCAGGGTTTTCGCACAGCCCAATAAAGCCCTCGTCAGTGTGGACCTTGTAAAGCCAAGACCTGCTAGGCTGCCCCGCCCACGCCATGTACTTCCTCAATTCCTCCCTCCAAGGAATGTCTATCTGGAAGGCTTCAACCCTCTCAACCTTCAAAACTCACCCTCCTCCCCGCGGTGGCTTCAGTTGAATAATAAGGAATCGCCGGCGATATTAAACACTGTCCCCTTTCACCATACCTTTTTCTCTAAAGCCCTGATTTAACCAACCCTTAATACCTGACTTTGATGGGCGCCCCTTCCCTGTTTAACGATTCATAACCCGCGCATATAACTGCTAAGGTTCTCCGCTCCTCCTCACCTGAAGTAATAGGGGTCCCGCCACTGTGCACGCAGTCTATAAAGTGTTTCACCTCATCTACGAAGGTATCCTTCTTCTCAACCTTCATCCGAACACATGCATCCAGATTTCCCACCTTATCACCGTAGACCTCAACCTCATCCGAGTACACCGTGATCGTACCTGAACCTCCGTTGATAATATAAGGACAGTCATGCGGACAGACTGGTTTAAACGTCTTCGTGGAGAAACTCTCGGTTACAACACCTACAGCTCCATTCTGGAACTTCAGGAGTGCAGCCACGGTGTCGTCTCCTCCCATTTCAAGGAGCACTTTTCTGGCTTGGAAGAGGGCTACGGTTTCAACTTCCCCAATGAGCATCCTTAAAGCATCGACGTCGTGAACGCCGCCGGACATCCATATACCTCCTCCAGCCTTCTCCTTATCGAGGAACCATGGACGTTTCCTAAGGTAGTCATGCATCTCATGGTCTCTGAATATGCGGGCGAAGAAGACTTCACCGATAGAGTTTCCGTTGATTAACTCCTTAATCTTAAGGTTGACGGGGTGGAACCTCACGTTCTCAGCGATCATCAACGTAACCCCCGCTTCACCCGCGGCTCTGATCATGGCATCAGCTTCGCCAAGGTTATGCGCCATAGGCTTCTCACACAGTATGTGTTTACCAGCCTCCGCCGCCTCCACAGAAACCTGCGCATGCAAGTAATGGGGTAGACAAATACTAACCGCATCGATTCCACTATCTCCGAGAACCCTCCTGTAGTCTAGATGCCAGGATTCAATCGCCCATTTACACGCTAACTCCCTTGCTTTCACCTCATCCACATCGGCTACGGCTACGATCCTCGCCTCAGCTTGGTTGGAGAAAGCCCTAGCATGCTGTTCACCAGCCCAACCACAACCAATAATGCCGACGTTCATTTTTTCATCCATGAACGATAAGACGATGGTTTAAGCTTTATAGTTTAACCAAGAAGAAGCCTGAAGGGAGAGTTCAAACAGCTCTTAGTCCCAAGTAGGGGAATTTTTAATAGGAACCTGATGAGAAACGATTGAGCATCAAGGTGTTAACAATGGCTTTGAGAACGGTTTCAAAAGTCTTTAAAACCCGGGAGGATTTTGAGGAGGCTACGAGGGACAGGGGTATAGAGGTCACGGACTGTGGCGTGAGGCTCGTGAGCTCGGTTTACCTCACGGATGAGATAGGGCGCATCAACAGCAGGATGCTTGAGAGAATCAGCGACAACGTATGGGCGAAGAAGGAGTACATCATAGCGGATCCAGACGTGTACTCCGCGAAGCTCACCCTCTTCAGCTTATGCGAGCAAGGCGGGGAGGATGCCCCGCTTCACATCGAGGTGAACGGAAACACCGTTATCCACAGATGGAAGACGCAGAGGGAATACTGGGAAGCCCGCTGGACGGCTATACCGATCCCTGTGGAGTACTTGAGAAAAGGTGTTAACGAATTCATCATCCACTGCCCGAAAGACGTGGTATGGAACCTCTGGGTTGAGAACAGCCGATGGCCGAACAGAAGCGCCAAGAGCATAGACTGGGGCGCAACATGGGAATACGAAAGAATAGGCTTCAACGATTCCATCGACGGCGAATACGTCGCCCGCCTCTGGCTTGAAAGACACCCGGAGAGAGGCGTCATAACCTCACCAGCCATCAACCTCGCATCCTTGGTTATCGATGGACCTGTAAGCCCGAGGATACGCCTCCAAGCACTAAGGCTACTCTGTGAAAAGGATGAGCCTCCAGGGACCTCGGTAAGGTTTGAGGGACGCCTCGGATGTACCCCCTCATACCAACCAGCGACGTGGATTAGCTGGCGACCTATCGAGGAATGTCTCAAGGATGAACGGACGCGGTCACCCTCGTACACGTATTTTCAGTGGAGAGCCATCCTTTCAACGCAGGTTCCTAAGGCAACGCCTGAGCTTCGAAGCGTCAACGTGGAAGCAGACGTTTCAACCCCAGCCGAGGACCTGGCTGAAATCGCGGATATGAAGCTCCTTGAGCTCCGCAACGAAAAAATCATCAGAGGCTCCTATCACTTCGCCTTCCAGCTGTACGAGGAGAAGCGGCTGAAGACCCTGCGGGAGCGTTACGAGCTTGACTGGGTTACGCGACCTGGAAATACGGGGTTTGAGAAGCTTGTGCGGCTTAGGGAATGGGTGAGGCAGCAGTGGGAGGATGGTTGGAAGCAAGCCGTTAACTGGGGTGGGAGACTAGGCTACATAGACTACTGCCCTCCATGGGATGGCCTTGTCATCCTTGAACTAGCGAAGAGGAAGCTCAGCCTAGGCATGTGCACCCACTACAGCACGGTCTTCGTCCACGCCTGCGCAGCCCTCGGCTTCCCAGCTAGAACCGTCGTAATAATGGCTCACTGCGTAACCGAAGTCTGGTCCAACGAGTATAAAAAATGGGTGATGTTCGATGTGGGAGGCGACACAGACGACAGGACGAAGGCTACATACCACTTTGAGAAAAACGGGGTGCCGTTAAGCGCCCTAGAAGCCCACAGAGCATGGCTGAACCAGGACTTCGAATCCATCAAGATCGTACCTGCGAAGGCAGCGGAGCGCTTCACCTCGGTTAAGGACAGGCTTGACCTCTTCGAGAGGTTCTGCATAAAACTGAGAAACGATGAGCTTACATCCCTTGAACCCGGCGAACCTGAGCATGGCATAATGTGCTACCACTACGACGGCTACCTATGGTGGAAGGACGAGAAGGCACCATCACAGTGGTTCTCACTCCAATCCAACAGAACGGCTGACTTCCACTGGGACCTCAACCAGACGGAGATACACCTAAGCCTCAGCGGGGAGAAGGCAACCCTAAACGTTCAACTTGACACGGTTACGCCGAACTTCGCGAGGTTCCTAGTCCGAATCGACGATGGGGAGTGGCTTGAAAAACCAGCCGCGTTCCCGTGGTGTCTCCACAGCGGGGCGAACAGTCTCGAAGCCAGATCCGTGAATAAGTTCGGGTGGGAAGGCATCGTCAGCAGTGTTAAGGTTGAGTACACACCCTCATAGAGGTTTAAACAGATAAACCCAATGAATAAAAAAGAAGGGGTGGCTGAGGGCTAGTAGCCGACCTGGATCCTCTTCTCCTTATCAGCTGATTTCAACACGGCGTCGCAGACAACTGCACACCTGTAACCATCCTCGAACGTGGCGCCGTACGGGGAGACGCTTGTATCTTTGACGATGGCGTCGATGATGTGGTAGACCTCGTGGACCTGCGCGTGTTCCCAGCCTATGATATGCCCGTGAGGCCACCAGTTCTCCCAGTAGGGGTGGTAACCCTCCGTCACGAGGGTGTCGTGGAAGCTCGGCTCCAAGTCCTTAGGCGTGTGGTCTTTAAGGTGAACCCTTAACCAGTTAAGGTTTTCAAGGTTGAACTCGATGCTTCCCTTCGAGCCGTAAACCTCAACCACCTGATAGTTCTTCCTACCCGCGCAGAACCTTGAACCTGACAATGTGCCTATAGCACCGTTTGCGAACTCGGCGATGACCTCGAAGGCATCGTCGACATCCACCTTCCCCCGTTTAGCCGGGTCCTCTGGAAGCGGACGCTCCTTTATGAAGGTCCTCGTTAACGCGGTGACGGCGCTGAAGTCCCCGACCAGGAAGTGGGCTAAGTCGATGATGTGTGAACCTAGGTCTCCCAGGGTCCCACTCCCCGCCACCTTCCTATCCAGCCTCCAAACCCGCGGAAAAGCCGGGTCCATAATCCACTCCTGGTAGTACTTGGCATGGTAATGGTAGACCTTACCGATAGCATCGTCATCGATAAGCTTCTTAGCCAGCCTTATGGCTGGGACAAACCTGTAGTTAAAACCTACCATATGCTTGACTCCAGCCTTCTTAACCGCGTTCACCATGGTCTTCGCCTCCTTCGCGTTCATAGCTAAAGGCTTCTCGCATAGGATATGCTTACCAAGCTCCGCGGCTACAACACAGGGTTCTAGATGCAGGTTGTTCGGTCCACCGTTGTCGAAGAGCTGAACCTCCTTATCCTTTAAGAGCTCCCTCCAATCCGTGTAGTACCGCGAATACCCGAAACGCCGAGCTGCCTCAGCGACCTTAGCCTCGCTTCGCCCAGCGATGGCAACGAGCTTAGGCATCGCCGGCGGAGGCCAGAAGATGTAGGGCATCTTCTTATACGCGTTTGAATGCGATTTCCCCATGAATGCGTAGCCTAGCATCCCAACGCCGACTTCAGGGATCTTCTCAGCCGCAGCCCTAACCTCAGCCATAGTCACAAACCCAACCTTCTCCTCGCCCATCTTCAACCCCTCCATTTTAGGTTGCTCAACCTTGGAAACGAGGTTTAACCCGAGTTCTTTTAAGCCTTATGGTTCCCACCCGCAGAACCCAGCTTAAGAATCACGCGGTTGGACGGAGACGTCTGGCGTCGATTAACGCCCCCTCTAAGGATGGTCGCTGCCGAGGTTGAATATATAAATATTCTATACATGAATTCTAGTGAGTAAAAGGATGGCGATGTCTTGATGAAGTTCCGCTTCTTCTGGACCTGGGATCATAGTATGGATTGGGCTCCGGCCGAACCCGGGACGGTTCCTTATGGATGCAATAACCCCTATAAGAAGAGGCCTCAGGCATTCCTGAAGGACTACAAGCTCGCGGTGGACTATGCTTCCACCCACGGGATAAACGCCATAATCATATGGGGTTTTCTCAGGAGCGCCCATGGCGGTGTGAAATCTTCCCAAGACCTGTGCAAGTATGCGAAGGACCGCGGGGTCTACATCTGGCCTGGGATTGGAACCAGCCAGTATGGAGGCTTCTACTACAAAAGCAACCACCCCTTTAACGCTGAAACCTGGCTGAAAAAGCATCCGGAGCTAAGGGGGATCCAGAAAAACGGTGAACCCGCTGGTTTGGATGACCTCTGGCTCTGCCATTCCAAGGAAGAGAACAAGGAATGGTTACGGAAGGGAACGCTATGGCTTTACGAGAACTTCGAAGTTGGAGGATTGAACCTCGAATACGGCGACTGGAATGCATGCTACTGCAGAGACTGCGTAGAAGCCAGAGAGAACATTCAATCCGGTTACGCCGGTGAACCTGACTACTACAAGAGCATGGTCCTATCCATTCAGCCGGTTGTTGAAACTGCTTTTGAAATGGACCCCGACACCTTGGTTACTTACGCTACCTACACGGGTTTCAACCTGAACATGGTTAAAAATCCACCGAGCTTCATCAAGTCGCTTCCGGAGAAAGCTGTATGCATGTGGACCCTAACCGATATGATGGATGAGGAATGGCCTCAAGAGCTGAGGCCTCCTACAAAGCGTTCAATCGGCTACACACACTGGGGAAGCCAATGGATGAACAACACCCGCCACAGCTTCATACTCAAGCACATACAACTCATCTGCCGTCTGGGAAGTCAAGCTGGTTTAGAAGGGATAGGGATCCAAGGTGAGGTTTCCCCCAGGGTAGTTCCCAACGAATTAAACTACTTAGCCCTAGTTTATTTCTCAACGCATCCTAACCACAACTTAGAAGACTTCGCTGAAAACGTGCTCACCGACTTCTTCGGACGCGCAGCACCTGCATCAAGCCTTTTGGAATACCTCGGAATCGGAAACCCTTTTTCCGCAAAGACTTTGCAGGAGGTCAAAGCCTTGTATACCCATCAAGCCGATGGAGAAGCTAAGGAAAGATGGCGGTGGCTGCTATCCCAAGTCAGGACCAGATGCTTCTCAACCTGAGACTCTATAGGTCTAGGCAAGGTAAAAAGCCGACCTTCTAGTAAGGATAGGTGTTTACATCAAGGACGCATATCGGCAAATTTAGGGAAAGATGAGTAGCTACCTTAGATATAACCTTGAGGCTTAAGCAACGTGGGGTGTTTGAGAAAGGTGGCGAGCAGATGCCTGTTGAAGCAGCAGAGGATCAGGAGCTGACGATTGACGAGTACATGGCGGATGTCGGTGTCGATATGCTCCACGCTGGAGGTATGAAGCGGACTGAGGAATTAGCCGAGATGTGCCTTATCTCAGATGGTAAGAGTGTGTTAGACATAGGTTGTGGGTATGGGAGGTCAAGCCACTACCTCGCAGAAAAGTATGGATGCAAGATATTCGGCTTAGACGTTTCGAAGAGGATGATTCACGGAGCGAGAGCTAAGACGAGGAAACTGTGCCTATGGGAAAACGTGAACTTCTTAGTGGCAGACGCTACGGGCATCCCGTTCCAAGCTGAAAGCTTTGACATAGTGATCTCGGAGGGAACCACCGTGTTAATCGATAAGGTGAAAGCTTTAAGGGAATACATCAGGGTTACGAAGCGTGGAGGCTCAGTCGGTTTAAACGAGCTTAGCTGGATGAAAGCACCCTCTAAGGCAATCATTGAACGTACCGTTAAGGACCTGCGGGGAACGCTTCCCCTCCAATCCAGTGAATGGGCTCAACTCCTAACCAACCTAGGTCTGGAAAACATCGAGTACAGAAGCTACAGGTACAAGAGTACGTCATGGGACGTGATCCGAAGCCTCGGCCTCAGCTCCTTAACAAAGGTCGGCATCACATACCTAAGAGACCCCAAGGTGAGGAAGTGGGTTAACCGACAGGAAACCCTGTTCAGGGATTACATCGATTATTGGGGTTACGGGCTTTACACGGCGAGGAAACCTTAAGAAACGCTGTGAATTGAAGGTTTTCATACCGTTATTTCAACCAGCCTCATCTATCCAAGGTATCAGTTCAGTTATGGGTGAAGCTAACCGCGGCTCCCTGTCCGAATGAGATGCCTCCGTCGCCTGGTGGAACCTGCGTATGGGTTAAAAACCTGATCCTATTTCCTTCTACAATGTTCCTAGCCGTAGCCACGATGTGCTCGTTGTACGCTACACCCCCAGAGAACCCGATTGCCTTAACCCCTAGACGCTCAGCCTCCTCGACAGCTAATTGCGCCAAACTCTTAGCTACATAGACCTCCGTTGAGTACGCCAGGTCCGCTGCAGAATGCTTCCCACGCTGCTCAAAGACCGCTTGAACAAGCCCCCGTGTATCGATGACTCTTCCCTCAATAACCGTTTCCAAGGAGAGCACATCCCTTCCCACCGAGGCGGCGGCTTCAAGCTTCATAGCCGGTTCACCCTCATAGGTACGTCGATAGCAGAGACCTAGAAGGGCGGAAACCGCGTCGAGAACCCTGCCACAACTGCTCGTCTGAGGCCAATTTACCCTCCTCAACCCCTTTAAAACAACCTCAACCTCCCTCTCTTCATGTGGGAAATGCGCTGTGTTCTTGAAAAGCCATTCTTCTAAGCCCTGCACCTCGTTGAGGATGCCCGCAGCCATTCTCAGCGGGTATACGGTCGCCAAGTCGCCTCCGACCATGGGATGGTTCTGGAGATGCCCTAAACGCCGGAAACCTTCTCGGTTACAGTATAGAACCTCACCGCCCCAGAGGTTTCCATCAGATCCATAGCCTAAACCGTCGCATGCGATGGTGACAACCTCGTCGACGCCATGTTCAGCCATCAACGCCGCTCCATGCGCGTGATGATGTTGAACTCTCACCAAATCGTATCCAAACCTATCACTTAATTCCGCTGCAAGGCGTGAGGTGTAGAACCTCGGATGCAGGTCGCAGGCGACAACCTCCACGTTACACGTGATCAACCTAGTTAAATGGTCCACGGCATTTCTCAGGAAATCAAGAGTTTCAACCCTCTCCATATCACCTATGTGCTGAGAAATGTAGGCTTTGTCCTCGAGGATTATGGAAGCCGTGACGTTCAGTTCAGCGCCTAGCCCGAGGATGCAACGCTTCGCCTTATGCCCCAAAGGAACCGGTGCAGGCGCGTATCCCCGTGAACGCCTAACGATAGCCTGACAGCCATCAACCACACGTACAACGGAGTCGTCGCATCGATGGGCGATGTCCCTGTTGTGTAACAGGAAGAAGTCTATGTAGGCGCCCATCTTCTCCAAGGCTTCCCTGTTCTCCGTGATAATCGGCTCCCCAGGGGCGTTCCCACTCGTGAAAACCATGGCGGGTTCACGGATGGATTTGAAGAGCAGCGTGTGTAAACCCGTGTACGGAAGCATAACCCCAACGTTGTTTAAACCCGGTGAAACAAGGTGGGAAAGCCCGTAGTCTTCACGCTTCCGCAGTAGGACAATAGGTTTAATGTAGGAAGTCAGTAAGGCTTCCTCTAAGGTGTTTACGTAGGCGAAGGACTTTACCGTTTCCATGTTACGGGCCATGATGGCGAAGGGTTTCTCCAACCTATCCTTCGTCTGTCTAATCCTCCCTATCGGTTCATCCAGGGTTGTAGCTGTGGCGATGTGGAAGCCCCCGTTCCCCTTAACCGCGACGATGTATCCCTCCTCAAGGAGCTTCCCAGCCTCTACAACCGGGTCTCCGACGTCTAAAGACCGGCCTTCACGCGTTGTTAGGAAAACCTTTGGACCGCATCTTGGGCAGGCAATGGTTTGGGCGTGGAAACGCCTGTCCGATGGATCCGCATAATCTTTAGAGCAATCGGGGCAAAGCTTGAAGCTCCGCATAGTCGTGTTGACCCTATCGTACGGAAGTTTTTCGATAACCGTGAACCTTGGACCGCAGTCTGTACACGTGATGAAAAAGTAATCGTAGCGGCGGTTTTCCGGGTCTTGAAGCTCGTTAAGGCAGTCGCCGCAGATTGAGACATCGGGTGGGATCACTGACCCCGGGTTTTCACCTCCCACAACGCTTTCATAGATCCTAAACTCCTCGAATTCCCTCCTGTCCTCACTATACTGAGCTGACAGGGCATGTATAACAGCCAGAGGAGGCTTCCTATCCCTCAGATCAGCGACGAACTGCTTAACCCTCTCTTCCCCCCCCTCAACGACAATTTCAACTCCGGCATCACCCCTGTTGCGCACAAAACCGACTAGGCCGAGGCATGTCGCCGTCCTGTAGATGAAAGGTCTAAACCCTACACCTTGAACGATGCCACCGACGACAACCTCAGCGCGCAACGGGAACCCCCTTCAAACCCTGTGAAACTATGGAGCCGAAAACGAAGGGGAAAACATTTATTTAAGCTCTTCCTCGATAATTTAACGCCAAGCTCCTCCTAGCGTTAAATTATCTAATGCTGATGCTATTAACTCTGTGAGTCTGGTGGCCAACTGACGTTCTCGGTCCTTATCTGCGTTGAACTCGGTGACCTCTATTCCTAGGAAGTTGTGGCTTCTCGAGAACATCCGTAAGGCTTTCAATGCCTCGTTGAAAGTCAAACCGTTTGGATGAGGGACATCCGCGGCTGGCATGGAGTCTCTATCGATGGCATCTACGTCAAAATGCACGAACACCTTATCTACCCTCGAATTTAAAGTCTTAAGAGCTTGTCTCGCTGCTATTTCGATGCCTACATCGCGGATCATCCCTGTGGTAAACCGCATGATAGGAGAAGTTTTTAGGAACTCAATCTCGGGTGGGTCGATGTATCCACCCTCTAGGTTCAACCCAAATAGAACAATCTTTTCCTCCTGCAAAATAGGGTGCCGCTTCGCCAGATGAGTCAGCTCTTTAACACCTTTTCCTATAATATGCGCGACAACCATCCCATCCAAGATACCGGTAACCGTGGTGTCAGGCGTGTTTAAATCCGCGTCCGCGTCAAAATAGAGTAACCCGGTATTGGGGAAAACGTTTACGATCCCAGAGAGGCTGCCAATCGCTATGGTACAGTCCCCTCCCAGTATGATAGGAGTGAAGCCATCCTGTAAGGCTTTCTCAACCTTTTCCGCCACAATCCTACAAACATCGGTAACGGCGATTATATTCTGAGCTTTAACATTCTGAAAATCCGGAGCAAATCGATGAGACTCGATGTCTCCGAGGTCAACCACCTCATGTCCAACTTTCCTCAGTCTCTCAACCAACCCGGCTTCACGTAGCGCTAAGGGAGCTCTCTCCTGCCCCACTGCCCTAGCGCCAGCACTCGAAGGAATACCTAGAACAGCAAGCCTCATACCTGTTCAACTCCAGTCTTCCATGGTGATCTGAAATCAGTTAGCCTATCGCTCAAAATCGTCGAGGAATGAACGTGAGTGGCTTTATGTACTATGGTGAAGGGATTTACCGTCAATATCAGGGTTAAGGGTGTCTTCGCGTCAACCACCTTAAACACCGCGTATAAACGATTATAACCAGATGCAAATTATAAAAACAACAAGTTTTATACAGGCAACGAACCGTGTAATCGATGGTTTTACTGTATATTGAAAGGAATCGTCGAAAGCTTTGGCAAAGCGGAAGCTACGTGAACCCAGTCATCCGCTTTATTGTTGATAAAAAGAGGAAAAGGAATAAGTTATGAATATGATGGGAGAATGTCTGAGGATGTGCGTCTATGCGTTACCGTGTCCTTGGAAGGACGGGTCTCAGGGTTTCAGCCATCGCCTGCGGGAGTAATTCCTTAAAGGCGTACAGCCAGGAACAAGCGAACATCGCCTACAACCACGCCATAGACAAGGGTGTCAACCTTATCTTAACAAGCGCCGCGTATGGAAGCGTCGAGTCCATGATCAGCGAGGCTGTATCTCACCGCAGGGACGACTTCTACATAGCCACAACCACAGACCATAGGTCCGCTGAAGGGGCTTGGCGGGACATCGAGAACAGCTTGAGGGTTTTCAAAACCGGTTACATAGACGTCTACCAAGTAGGCGGAATCCGTGATCAGGAGGGGGTGGATAAGGTCTTCGCCTCAGGCGGAGCCATGGAAGCCCTTACGAAGGCGCGGAGGGAGGGAAAAGTCGGCTACATCGGAGTTACAGGTCACCATTTTAAAGCCTTAAACAACGCTTTAAAAACTGGCTGCTTCGACACTGTACTCTTCTTCTTCAACATGGCTAGAATACACGCCCTAGACGAGCTTATCCCCACGGCTAAGGAGCTTAACGCCGGCACGTTGGCGATGCAGCCACTCAGCCACGGTTGGCTTAAGCCTGTTGACAAAGCCCTACGCTTCGTCCTCTCCTCACCAGTAAACGTCATAGTCTCAGGCATGTATACTCCATCTATGATCGATGAGAACACCACCGTAACCGAGCCTGAGCCTACTGAGGAAGAGTGGCGTAGCCTACTCCGCGAAGCCTCAGCTATAGATACAGGTTGTAGAGGAGGAGGCTGTCATTCATGCCTGCCATGCCCCAGGGGGAACATAGACATACCCGCCATCATGAACCTGATCAACTATAAGGCTAAGTACGGGCTTCAGCCAATAGGCGATGCTGGATGGCAAAGCATCGTTGAGAACGCTGGGAAATGCAACGAGTGCGGTTTATGCGAGAGGAGGTGCCCATACGGTTTATCGATAATCCCAGAGATACGAAGAAGCATATAAAGGTAGGAACTTATATCTTCTAAACGGTTAACACGGTTCAGCCTAAACATCACCGTACTTAAATGAAAAGCCTTCTTTATATTGCCGGTCTACCTTCTCGCTATATCAAACCAGTTCTCCCCTTAAAAAACGCGTTAAGGTAATATCGTCGGAAGCCTCAAGGACCTCACTTGGATGCCCGATCTTAATAAGTCTCCCATACAACATGAAGGCGAAGGTGTCAGCTAAGCGTTTAGCTTGGTACACATTATGCGTAGCCATAACGATGGCTGTGGAGCCTTCATTCCCTACTTTAAAACAGTTCCTCGATGATCTTGGAGTTAACTGGGTCCAGGTTAGCCGTTGGCTCATCGAGTAGAAGAACCTCAGGATTCAAGGCCATGACCTGTGCCAGTGCAACCCTATGAGCCTCCCCATATTTTTGGGAATTCAAAAGGATTAACGCGTAGGAATTCGTAAGCTGTGGACCGCCTTCAAAGAGGTTCTCAAGTGTTAGGAGAGTTGAGTTGTATTGTCCTTTTCCGATGAGTTTCTGTGCTCTCGACTACATATATAGATCAGAAGCACTTACAAATGGAAACCCAAACCAATTCTATAAAATGTACCATGTCCTTGTAAGTAAGGCTTATATTGCACCGTTATATCTATTTGGGTATAACGAAATCCATGTTTCATGCTTTAATGTAGCAAGTTGGTGAGGGGTGATGGGGTCGAAGCAGCATAGTGGAACACGGATCGCCGCGGTTAAAAAACAGTCTATTATGCTTGGAACTCTAACTCAGAGAACATAATCATAACGAAGGGATTAGAAATGAAAGTATGGCAAAAAATTTTGATTGTAGCTATTCTTGCGACAGTCGTTGTAATTACCGGTACTATAACATACTTAGAATTCTTTATGAGACGACGGCTGATGATATCCACGACCTCAAGCCTTTATGACACTGGATTACTCGACGAGATAGCAAAACAATATGGAGCAACCCACAATGTTGATATCTATTTCTCTGCGCAATCAACTGGTATTGCGCTTGCAAATGCAGCAGCTGGACAGGCTGATTTAGTTCTAGTTCATGCTCCCTCATCGGAGTATCCTTACTTGGCAAATGGTACTTTGGTCTGCAGAAAAATCATCGCTTGGAACTACTTTACAATAGTTGGACCGAGCTCCGACCCGGCAAAAATCACAGGTAAAAATGCCACGGAGGCACTGAAAAGTATATTGGCGTACGGAAGAAACCAAACAGGAACGATAGTCTGGTTTTCCAGAAATGACCTTTCTGGCACCTGGAATAAAGAAGTGAGTCTCTGGAAATCAGCGGGCTACAATTGGACGATAATATCAAAAGAGTCATGGTTCACAAGTACCGGTCAGCCCATGGGTGCAACGTTACAGATAACTGATCAAAAAGATGCCTATACACTCTCAGACATAGGCACATATCTTGCGTTTTCACACAGCGGTAAGATTACTCTTTCAGCGCTGGTAAAAGGTCCCGATTATTCTCTTCTCAACGTCTACAGCGTTTATGCTGTAAGTCAACAAGCCGTTAGTAACGTCAGCTTCAGCGAGGCAATAACTTTCATAAAATGGCTTGTTTCGGACGCAGGTCAGCAAGTGATAAACAATTATGGTGTAGGCAATTATTCGCAACAGCAGTTTTACGGTGCAGTTCAACCGTTGAAAAATGGTAACCCACAACCTGACGTCCAATGGATAAAACAATATGCTTACTTCAATGGGACAGAATGTCCGACGCAATACCAAGATAATCACCCTGAACTATATTCATAGAGGCATGACGATTGAACGATATATGGGAAGGCATAGTAAGAGCCTTTCAACTGATTTTTTCAGGTGATCCGACAGTTTATGGCATTGTCTTCCGTTCACTTTTTTTCTCTGGAGTTGCGGCAATTCTTGCTGTACTCTGGGCAACACCGATTGCAATGCTGCTAGGCTTGAGGGATTTCCGAGGCAAATCCATAATCAAGGGTCTCTTCACTACATTGATTGGCTTGCCCACTGTGGCTCTAGGTTTGTTCCTCTGGTTGATTCTCTCAAAGGTCGGACCGTTAGGATTTCTAGGACTGCTCTACACTCCGGGAGCAATAATATTGGGTGAAGCACTGCTCGTGACACCTCTAATCGTTAGCATCGCCACAAATGCTATCGAAGCTGTCGATCCAGAAATGATGAATTTGGCAAAAACCCTAGGTGCTTCGGAATCTCAAGCTTCTATCGCGGTTTTAAAGGAAGCATTCAACGGTATCATTTTTTCAGATGTAGCCGGCTTCAATCGTGCGATCGCAGAGTTAGGCGTTGCCTTAATGGTGGGCGGCAACCTAGCCGGTTTCACCGATGTACTTACGACAGCCACCTCGAGTTTCACGGCACGCGGCGACTTCTCCACGGCCATTGCCCTCTCGATAATTCTGCTTGTAATAGTTTTTAGCATAAACTCAATAATAATTATCGCTAGAAACCCGCGAATGCTCTTCACCCTCGGCAGAATGCCACAATAAAATACTAATGAATTGTAAGTGAGGCGTGAAAGAAGTGACATTACTTGCGGAATTAACTAATTTGACATGTTGCTTCGGAAGAAAGACCGTGTTAGAAAATGTAACTATGCAAATTCATGAAGGCGAGATATTAGCATTGCTCGGACCTAATGGCTCTGGAAAAACCACTCTCTTGAAAGTTCTTGCTTTTCTCTTGAAACCCAGTAATGGAGAAATCAAGTTTCAAGGTGAAATTGTCACTGAAAAAAATTCAGAAAGAATGCGACTACAGAGTGCTATGGTATTTCAGAAGACGTTGCTCTTCAACACTTCTGTATTTAATAATGTTGCTTATGGTTTGAAAGTGCGGAAAATCAAGCAAGAAGTAGTCGACGAAGAAGTTATGAAAGCATTGAAAATCGTGAGGTTAGAAGGTTTCGAAAAGCGGTCAGCCAAGAAGCTGTCGGGGGGAGAGCAACAAAGAGTAGCATTGGCCAGAGCCTTAGTTTTGAAAACCAAACTCCTTCTCTTAGACGAACCTACGGCAAATCTGGACCCTAAGAATGCTGGCATTATTGAAGAAGTCATTCTAACTACCAATAGAGAGCAGAAGACCACGATAGTAATGGCAACTCACAACATGTTCCAAGCAAGAGCAATACCTCACCGTATCGCCCTTATAAACCAAGGAAAAATATCGGAAGTTGCAACGGCAGCAGAGATATTCGGTAAACTTTCAAGGGATTTGGCCAGTTTTGCGGCGGTCGATAACACTTTCATTGGAACAGCAAGAATCACAGATGCTGGTACATCGATTATAGACATAGGCAAGGGTGTACAAATCGAATCAATCCTTAAGCTAAAAGGTGAAGCCACCGTTTTCATAAATCCTCAAGAAATAATCGTCTCCAAAAAACAAATGGAATCGAGCGCTAGAAACGTGTTTAAAGGACGAATCACTCAGATCTCGGATTCAGGGGCATCAGTCAGGCTCACTGTAGACGTTGGCAAGCCGTTTATTGTTCAAATAACCAAGGCCTCTTATTGTGAGATGGAACTTAGTTTTGGCGCTGAAGTCTTTATTACTTTTAAAGCTTTGAGCGTCCAATCCGTATAGATCTGCTTTTTGTTCTGATTGACGCGTTCTAACTAAGCACGGCAACATTGCCTTCTACAAGCGACTGGTCTAGTAAATTTCTCCGAGACATTATTATGCTTGGCGATTCCTTCTATCGATTATCGCGTGCGCTACTGGAATAAGCGATGGATTCAATTTAGTCAAAGACTGGTAAATTGGTGCGGCAGGTGGGATTTCGAAATTAATTTACTAGTAAAAAACTCAGCTTTACAGTGTAGGAATCAATCACTCGTATATGTAATAAGCTTACTATCAACTAATTTTTCCCTAGTCTGATAACATCGTCCACAAAATCTATCATACTAGGCATTTAAAGATGGTTTCGTTTCCAAACCAAGAGAAGGGGGATGAGCGAACTACCTCTTCTCAATCGACGTGGGGGCTTATGGGTTTCTTAGACACCCTTTCCTCAAACCCAAACGCGAGGAAAACTGTTTACGCATCCGCCTTCATCTTCTTTATTGAACCAGAGTCGTATTATTGAGACTGGGGAAATTGGTAAGGTCTTTGCGAGTCCACAAACAAGATGGGTCGCCTCATTTCTGGGCTATGAGAACATATATCCTGCTCATCGCCCCGGGCCGCCGGGAAGTAAGCTATACGACCTAGGAGAAGTAACCATCGAGGCGGCGGACTCCTCTTGCGAAGATTGCTCTGTAGCCATAAGGAGCGACGAGATCCGGTTATACAAGGTGCGTCCAACTGAAGACGAAGCGAACCTTTTAACCGGAACCATTGTTGCAATTCAGAATAGAACGAAACTAGTTACGGTTGAAGTCGACGTTGGAGTGGTGATGAAAGCCTCAATGCTGAGAAGTGCTTTCGAGCAAATGTGTGTGAAAACCGGGGATCCTACGTGGATAGCATTTCAAGCCGTCATCAGTAGTCCTTATCACGTCTCCTTGAACAAAGGATATGAAAAATCTTGGAATAAGTTTCAGATTTATATAAGAACAACACATTATATGATGATCTCTAGTAAAGATTTATGTAAAGCTATATATAAAATTCAATGCAAAGGTGGAGATAAGATCCTAGAAGTAATAAGAGAAGAGGAATCTATCTCGAAGTTAAAAGTAGCTTCCCATCACGACGAGGACTAGAAATATAATCAAAGCAAGGTGTCTTAAAGAGGACAAATGTTATACCTCCAAGGGTATTTCCGACGATATATCCAGCTAGGTATAACGTCATCCTTATAAGGTTAACGCACCCTAACCTATCTTAGCCACGGAATAAGCTATGCCAAAGCCTGTTTATCAACCAGTCTTCAACCTCTGGCTTGAGAAAGAAGGCAAGACCATCGTAGGGGAAAACCTAGCGCAGGTCCTTGAATGCATCCAAGCAACAGGCTCTCTCATAGCTGCCTGCAGGATCTTAGGTATATCATACGCACACGCATGGGAGAAGATCGATAAGGCTCAGAAAATCCTAGGAAAGACCATACTAGAGGCGCGGAGGGGCGGAGGAGGGGGAGGAGGGGGATGTAGGCTTACTGAAACTGGTGTTAAGCTTGTGACAGACTACAAAGAACTGTATCGGCGTATTGAAACTGTCTTAGTCAATGAGTTAGAGGGTTCAAGGTTTAGGAGAAGGCTTTTCCAGGAATCCCAATTCCTCCCCGACTTTGCGGTTATAGGAAGCCACTGTATAGGTGTCGAGATACTCCTAGAGCTTTTAAAAACGAAACTACCAGAGGCGAGGATTGAGGTTGCCTACGTAGGCTCCGCGGGTGGTCTAACAGCCATCATGCTCGGGGAGGCGGATGTGGCTGGCGTTCACCTGCTAGATGAGGAGACAGGGGAGTACAACCTACCTTACCTAAAACGGAGCTGGATCGAGGATCGAGCCGTATTAGTCAGGGGATATGCGCGGGAGCAAGGCTTCATCGTAGCTAAAGGCAACCCAAAGGGAATTCATAGGGTTGAGGACCTCCTAACCCCTAATATGCGCTTCATAAACCGAGAAGCAGGCTCAGGCACGAAAGCCTTACTGGATAGGCATCTGAGAGTCATAGCGGCTTCTAAAGGAGTATCTTTAATGAGCTTAGCAAGGGGGATCAAGGGCTACGGTTTAGAGGTTAGGTCCCACCGCGACGTGGCGAAAGCCGTAGTCGCTGGAAGAACGGATGTAGGACTCGGCATACGCGCCGCCGCAGCAGAGTTCAACCTAGACTTCATCCAGCTTGCTGAGGAATTTTTCGACTTCGTCGTTGATGAAATGCGGCTTACAAAGCCTATCGTCGAAGCCTTCATAGAGCTCCTAGGCTCAAAAGCCTTCGAAGAGGAACTTGCAACACGAACCCTCGGGCTTCGAATCCTCCCCGACACAGGTCGAATCCTCTACAGACCCTCAAAGTGAGAGCATCTCAAGATTGAGTATGCTAAAGATCCCAAAACGAGTCGAAGGCTATATGTGTAAGAAAGAAAATCGATTTACGCATTCATCGTAATTGCGGAGGAAGGATGGTAATTCCATGTTAGAAACGGATTCGAAGACAGCATCCATCCTTTAATAAAGTGGGAAAGAGACAAGTCAATACCCGCGTAACCTAATCCACTAGAGGTGGGTAGCTTTCAGCGCTTCCACAAGTTCAGTCTTCCATTTCTTAAGCGATTCGATCTCAGCCTAGAAAATGAAGGTTATTTTAACCAAGAGCTATCTTAAAACCTGATTCCAAGGTAACGTTGAAAAAGATGACATCGCCTGTTCCTTCGCAGGATTGAAACAAAGGTTCGATGATTTTAAGATGATTATAATTGTTACTAGGCATCTGCTTTTCGCATCTACTGGCGTTCTACTATGGCGTCTATGCTCGTCCCGGTGGACACGTCGGTTTCCCTGTGGATGATGACGTCGATGATGTACGGGTGATCCGCCTTCGCAGCCCTCTCAAAGGCGCCTTTTAGGTCTCCTGGCTTTTCAACCCTTTCCCCTATGGCTCCGAAGGATTCAGCGAGTTTAACGAAGTCTATGAGTCGTGGATACCCGATGAACCTATCCGTGTACCATGTGTCAACCTCGTAGTGCATGCTGTAAAAGTATTTCTCAGCCTGACGGATCAGTCCTAGGTGCCCGTCATTTAGAATAATGAATGCAACCGGGATGTTGTACATGACGGCTACAGCCAGTTCCTCCACGCAGAAACCGAAGCCGTAGTCGCCCGTGACATCGACGACGAGGTGGTCGGGCTTCGCCAGCTTAACACCTATGGAGGCTGGAAGGTCCCAGCCTAGAGGACCAGCGCCTCCAGGGACCAGGTAATGTCTAGGCTTGTAGATGTTCTGAAGCTGGCTTGACAGCATCTGGTTCAGTCCTATGGTTGTTACGAACATCGTCTCCTCGTCGAAGAACTCGTTGATCTCCTTGAATACCCTCTGAGGCTTTATCGGAACATCGTCGAAGTCCACGTGTCTCGCGAGGCGTTTCCGAAGCTCAGGGATCTCCTTCACCCTTTCACTGGGCTCTTTCCTAGATGTCATACGTCTAACCTCCTCCAGCATACCCCTCAGTGTTAACTTAACATCCGCTATGATGGCTAAGTCAACGGGTACGATGCGGCCTACGTGGTCAGGTTCTATGTTCACATGGATAAAACGTCTCCCCCTCGTGTATGCGTCTAAGGCACCTGTATGCCTATCGGAGAACCTGCAGCCGAAGCCCACGACGAGGTCCGACTCCAAGAAGACCTTGTTCGCAGGCGGGATGTCCACGAAGACACCTACCTGTCCAGCGTAGAGGGGATGGTCTGGGCGAATACCTCCCTTCCCCATAAGCGATGTGACCACCGGGATGGCCAGGTACTCAGCCAGCTTCGCAAGTTCCTCGCAGGCGTTCCCAGAGATTACGCCTCCACCTAAGATGAAGACCGGCGCCTTGGCTTCAAGGATCATTTCGATGGCCCGCCTCACCTTCTTTGGGTTAGGGCTTGGCTTGAATATCTCAAGGGGACCGTCGCTTTCAGCGTCGAAATAGACTTCAGCCCTCTGTACGTCCAAAGGCAGGTCGATGAGTATGGGTCCAGGCCGTCCCTCCTTAGCCACGCGGAACGCCTCGCGGAAAACCTGGGGAAGCTGAGCTGTTTCCTTTACGCAGTAGCTCTTCTTCGTAACGGGCTTAACGATCTCCGATATATCAACAGCTTGGAAGGCCTCCTTGCCTAGCTGAGCCCGCACGTTCTGACCTGTAACCGCGATGATCGGTATAGAGTCCACCCTAGCTGTGTAGAGTCCCGTGACCATGTTTGTCCCAGCTGGTCCTGAGGTGCCCACGCAGAAGCCAACCTCCCCACTCGCCCTAGCGTAGCCGTCGGCGGCGTGGGTTGCACCCTCCTCATGGCGCATCAAGTAATGCCTAATCACCTTTGACCCTTCAAGGGCTTTGTAGAAGGGGAGGATACCTGCTCCAGGGATGCCGAAGACATGCCTAACCCCCTCGTCTTCTAATATATCAACCACTGCCTCCATAACAGGAACTTTAGTAGAACTCTTGGAAACACCCATGACTTAACACCTCAGGAACAATGCATCTCTTCACCTTTACTGATAGATAAGAATTTTGTGACAGACTTCAAGAAAAAACCACTCCGTATTCAGGCATCCTCTTGAAATAGTTGGCAGTATCATGAATGTGGGTATTGTTTTTAAGAAAAACCTGCGGATAGGTCCTTTGAATCGTTTGTAAGCATTAACTTAAATAGGGGGTGAAATAGCCCTATGGGTTATTGGTTGTGGGGAATTTGCCTCAATACGGAAAGGTTACTGAAGCCTTAATTAAGGAGCTTGAATCCATCGTCGGCGCCGAGAATGTCTCAACGAGACCTGAGGAGATTAGTTGCTACGCTAGGGATTCAACCATCTACATATACAAACCCGATGTGATCCTCCGTCCAAGGATAACCGCTGACGTAGCCTCAGTCCTTAGGCTTGCTAACACGCAGCGGATACCTGTAACCCCCAGGGGTGGTGGTACAAGCGCAGCGGGGTCGCCGCTGCCTGTTGCAGGCGGCATCGTATTGGATATGTCTGGGATGAATAAGGTTATCTCGGTTGACCTGGACAATCAAATGGTGGTAACCGAGGCTGGTGTTATCTGCGACGACCTCAATGAGCAACTTGCCCCATATGGCTTCTTCTTCCCACCAGACCCCGCGAGCAGCCCAGCCTGCACAATCGGTGGCATGGTGAACACAAACGCCGCGGGTAACAGAACCATTAAATACGGTTCAACAAGGGACTTCGTCCTATGGCTTGAGGTCGTTCTACCTAACGGTGAAATCATCCACACAGGTTCGAAGACGTTAAAGTCTGTTTCAGGCTTCGACCTCACCCGTCTCATCGTGGGCTCAGAGGGTTCCCTAGGGGTTGTAACCAATATATGTCTAAAGATCGTACCTTTACCCAAGCACTACGCAACGGCCACCCTCATATACGACTCAGTGGAAGCCCTCGCCCGGGCTGCTAACAAGATTAGACGCGTTGGAATAGTGCCTGAAATGCTTGAGTTCATGGATAGGAAGACCACTAAGGCCGCCTTTGAATACGTTGGCGTTAAGGATTTACCTGAGGGAAACTTCCTCCTCATCGACTGTGGAGGGGCTAAGGAGCAGGTGGCGCCGATGATCGAGCAGTGCGTAGGTTTATGCCAGGAGGAGAAGCCTATGTACGTGGATAAGACCCTGGACGCGGGGTACAGGCAGCGGTTGATCACAGCACGGAAGTCGGCGCTTCCAGCCCTAGCCCGGCTTAGGCCGTCGACGATCATAGAGGACTGTACGATAACCCCGACGAGGCTGCCCGAGGCAGCTGGGATGATAGAGGGTATCCCAGCTAAGGTCGGTGTGGAAGGCTTCGACCTAGGCAACTTCGGGCACATCGGCGACG
This sequence comes from uncultured Candidatus Bathyarchaeia archaeon, assembly GCA_964396445.1. Lineage (GTDB taxonomy): Archaea > Thermoproteota > CALKCG01 > B24 > JAWCPE01 > CAYNFI01. The sequence goes on along the minus strand of CAYNFI010000008.1, from coordinate 35,716 downwards.
GTAACATGCATCCGACCTTCATCTTCGATGAACGCATCCCTGATCAGCGTAAAGCCTTCTTCAAAGGCTTAGACATACTGTACAAGGAAATCGTGTTACCCTTAGGTGGAAGCGTTACAGGTGAACATGGCATAGGCTTAGTGAGAGCCCTGTACATCGAGCTTGAACACGGCACATCGGTTCACTTAATGCGGGAGATAAAGAAGCTCTTCGACCCAAACCTCATACTGAACCCAGGTAAAGGCAAAGGTGGACCATATCCACTTGAAGGAGCGTGAAAGGCTTTGAAACACTACGCGCTTGAGGAATACCGTGAGGAAGTACAGCGATGTATGCGATGCGGATACTGTCGAGCCCTATGCCCAACTTGGAGCTTCGTAGGCTGGGAGACGGGAAGCCCCAGAGGGAGGATGCAGGTGATTAAAGGGCTTCTCAACGGGGAGATTAAAGTAAACGAATACGTCATGGATAAGATGTATAAATGCGCCCTATGCGGATACTGTCTATGGCGTTGCCCACCAGGCGTAAAGACCACCGATGCCATAAAGGCTGCGCGGGCGTACCTCGTTGAACATGGAAGCTACCCTTGGGTAGTCGATAGGGTCTATGAAAACCTCAGCCAAGGTCACAGCATATACAGTATGCCTGATGAAGCGCGGGCGGAGTGGGTTGACTACGCAAACCTCGGAGACATTGTTAAGACCGGGAAAAAAGCCGAGGTTGTTTACTTTCCAGGCTGCGCCACATCGTTTACCAGTAGAGCTATGAACATTGCGTCTATGTCCTCTCAAATCCTCGAAGGGCTTAACCTCGAATGGACTATCCTAGGCAAGGATGAGTGGTGTTGCGGAAACCCCCTAACCCTCTCCGGCAAGATGGGACTTTTCGAAGACATCGTGAAACATAACGTTAAGGCAATTCACAGCCAGGGTGCGAAAATGGTTGTAACCTCCTGCTCCGGCTGTTACAGAACCTTTCTCCAGGAATACCCGAGGGTGATGGGAAGCCTTGGCTTCGAGGTTTACCACATGACGCAGCTGCTTGAAAAAATGATCGACCTTGGAAGAATCAGTTTCTCGGAGAAACTGGATATGAGGGTTACATATCATGACCCATGCGAGCTTGGAAGGTTCATGGGAGTCTACGAGGCGCCTAGAAAGGTTTTAAGAACCGTTCCAGGCGTAAACCTTGTTGAGTTACCCCATAACCGTTCCATAACAGCATGCTGCGGCGGAGGCGGTTTACTGAAGGCTACGAACCCAGATATAGCCTTGAAGCTTGGCTTCAAGAAGCTGGAGGAAGCCCGTAACCTTAACGTTGAAACCATCGTTTCAAGCTGTCCCTCATGTAAGCTCAATATACTCGACGCTATAGCTGCGCATGGCGATAAGGTGCAGATGCTTGATGTAACAGAGATCGTGGGAAAAGCTTTGAAGCTGTCAGAGTAAAGGCTTATCTTTAAACCCAGCTTTACATCATAGCCTCATAGGAAGAACGGTGTAGAAGCCTTATCCAGCTAGGTAGTTGAGCTTACCCCTTGCTTACCCGAGGCTTGGAAAGCCTCTAAGGCCTTCCTGAACGCTTCAAGGTCCGGAGGACAGCCAGGAACGTAAAGTCCTTTAAACCCATTGTAGAAAGTCGGCGCCAAGCAGTTACCACACAGGATTACACGTGCAACATCACGCGGTGGGATGGCTTTCGGACCCATAAGGATGTACAGGTCTTCCATGAAGGGTTCTTTTCCGATGAAGCGGCAACAGTCCGTGGCGAGGCGCCCGAAGCATCCTGTACACGACTGTCCATCGATCAGCTTCACGTGTTTAAGCCTATGCGCGACGAGGTCTTTAACGGTAACTGTGTCCTTCCTGTAGGCTTCACCGATACTTAGACCAAGGATGTTGATCTGGCTTAGGTCCCTTATTCCAAGACCCTTCTCCTCGGCCCAGGCGAGGTAGCGTAGGGTTCTAGGGTCTACGCCAACCACCCTAGCCGCCACCGTGTCTACGGCTACGGGGTTGTACCCCGCTAGGGCTAAGTCCAACCGCTGCTTCTCAAAGGGATGAACGTGGTGCGTCGAGTAGGTTCCGTCTACAACGATTAAGTGGCTTGACCTCGCAATATTGAGGTCTACGATGACTTCCTCCATCCTGTCCATGTGATGGTACATCCTCTTATCTTCCCCTGGGATCGCTCCGTAGAGGTTCTTAAATGCCACCGTTATACCGGCGAGGTGATGCGTCTTCAAGGTTGGGATGTTGATGAAGACGTCGCATTGGATAAGAGCTCTGGCAATGCGTACAGTCTTGAAATATACCGGGTTCTTCACTGGGACCTCATCGAAGGGCTCCTCGTTGAAGTTCACCATCTCAGCCCCAATTTCCTTCGCTAGCTTAGCGTAGAGGTTGTAAAGAGTTAAGTCCCGCCATGTAGGGGCTTCACCGATTGTGACCTTCGCAGCTCCCGCCCTTTGAGCCAACTCCGCAACGGTCATAACTACCTCTGGGTGAACAGTTTCCCCGGTCTCAGGTGAAACCCCGTCTACGAGGTTAGGCTTGATAAGAACCTTATCCCCTCGCCCAACGACTTTTTCAATACCCCCTATTAGTTCAAGAGCCTTAGCCGTCTTGGTTTTCAAGTCCAAATCACGAACGATGGAAACTGGGAGCAATGAGCTTCACCTTTTCCTCCTTTGCTACTGATCACTCCGATTTATTCCTCCTATGAAAGCGAATACCTTCACTTATAAGGATTCAAACCTTCAATACAGTGTTAATCATGCCTACACTTGAACGCTTCCATAGGCGTTTAACTTTGCGAACACAAACACGTAAAGGATTATAACCATGATTAAAAACAACTCAAAGATTATCGGCGCGTAAATACGGAAGCGGAAGAATGCGTGTGTCTAGCGGTGGTGCCTGAGAACAGGGAAATCCTTCGTGAGGCTTCAAAAGAGTGTCCTAAACTCTACGCTTGAGTAGGGAAAGCGAAACACAGCTCTTGGGTTGGTAAAAAATAATGAAGTTCGGAAAGAAGAGCCCTTAAGTCCCATTAATTCCCCATTTTTATGGAGGAGGACACGTAAATCGGTTTTGAAACGTTGAAACAACTAATATATGAGGCGAAGATAAAGAAGGCTGAACCGAGAAGGCAAACTCGCTCATCCTTGGGTTTAGCACCGGCATGGTCTGCTACGTCACTGCTGATAAACCACCGTGATTCTACCAAACAGTTAGAGGGATGCGGGTTACTTTCTAGGCGTAACCGGATCCTCTAGGATTAAGGCTCGAAAACGATGACCTCGTGGACCTTAAGCTCGGGGAGCACCGTTTCAGCGGCTCCGTCTGAGGCTTTGAACTTAAGAACCTGGTTAGCTCTGAGAGCCTTTACCTGGCTGGGTGCGGACCTCGTCTTTAATCTTATGTGTATGTCTCTACATGGTAAGGCCTTCCTGATTGGGTGTTCCATTTCACCCGTGTAGTTAACCAAATGGACGATAAGGCTGCCGGTGGAAGGCTTTTTCCTAACTACCACCTCCAAGGTTTGGGGGACCCCTGAAACTGATATGATAGGTTGTATACCCTCCTCTACGGCGTTGGTTAGGAGTTGGTGATGGGCGGGGAATCGGTGGCTCAGATATGTCTGGTCCAAGGAACCTGCGAAGTATATGCTCTCCCCCTCTCCGTATTTAGATGATAGGATGGCTGGATTATCAGAAACCCTCGGGAGGGGTGTGAAAATCCCAACCGTTTTTTCATAGAAGTATCCCATGACTTCAGCTGAACCTGTGGGTTTAACCTGCAAGGCGAAGAGTGGCGCTGGAATTGTTTTCTCGCCAATTCCCTTCACTAAGGCTCCGTTCCTTAGTCGGATGTAGTCGTGGTCTAAGCGAGGGAGCCAGTTCTGATAGGAGGCTCCGAAAACATCCCCTAGGAGGAAATTTTCCCCTCTGAGACCTCGGCTGTTATATAGGGAGCTTTCGTAGGTGGAAACTAGGCGACCACCCCCTGATACGAAGTTTCTTAAGGCGTCGGCGGTTTTGTCTGACATACAGGCCACGTTGGGGAGAACGATGCATTCATACTTTCCCAGGTTAGAGCTTTCCACGGCCGCATCGTCTAGGACGTCGAAGGCCAGCTGTCTCCTTACAAGTGCATCGTAGTAGCCCCAGAAGGCCTCTGTGAAGTTCTTCGTAACCTCCGTCTTCGGCTTGTCCACTAGGAAGTCTATGGTTGGCATTTCAGCACCGTAAAAGTCAGCGGTTCTAGGTGACCAGACTAGGGCGACATTGGCGGCGGAGACAGTCCCCTCTACATATTCTCCCGCTTGCTCTAAGAAATCGAATTCATCTTTCAGCGTTTTAACAATGGGGTTTTCTCTACCAACCACTTTATATCCTCCAAACCATACGCTGGCGCCATTTGCCACGGTAGAGGCGATAATTTGTCTTAAAGAGTCTTCGGACATGTTGCAGTGAAGCCATGGGGATTCCCGCCTCATGGCTGAGAAGATAACCGTGGGCTTTCCCTCCGCCTGCGTTTCTAGAAGCTTAGCTGTGGCGCTGGTTTTCCACATGGGATCTCCCCTGTAAAAGAACCCTCCCTCCGCCCCTAGGAGGTCCTGATACTTCAGGGCTTGTCTGTTGTCGCGGGCGTTTATCCAAGTTGGCCAGACACCGCTTGAGTTGGCGTAGATTACAGCCCTAGGCCTCACTTTTTTAAGGGTTGCTTCCGCGTCCCTTAAATATTCGGCTAAACTGTCGTATCGGAACTGTACGAAATTTATCCAGTTGGTGTCCTTCCAGTTTTCCTTGGTGGGAATCTCCGCGCCGTACCTCTCCCGAAATTTCAGTTTACAACCTTCGCAGTAACATGTGTCGTAAAAGAAGGCTGGACCGTCGAGAAAAACTCCGTCGATCGGATGCTTCTCCGCTAACTCTCTTAGGACTTTGAAGCTCCATTCTCGCCACGGGCTGTTAACGCATGGTGAAGTGACATCCGCCCAGTACAGTCCGGTCAGTCTACTTCCATCGCTTCGCTTCATAGCCCAATTCGGGCGTTCATCGATAAATTTACCTGAATAAGCGTGAACGTTGAAATATATGAGAACACGGAGGCCTTTACCCATGGCTATGGGTATGTACTCGCCTAGGAAATCCCTTAAAACCCTAGGAGCCTCGCTGAAGTTGAAGAGGAAAAGTCCCTTTTCACCATCCACCGTTAAATAGGACAACTCCAAGTGTTGACCGTTATAACCCGCCTCTAAATACTCCTCTGCAAATTTAACGGGATCAACCTCCGATATCTGCCTCTCAGAGGTGAATGACTCATGGGCTAAACGTATGGGTTTACGCCACCAATCCAAGCCCCCTCCCCCCACTAATACTAAGTATGTTCTGCATAACCCGTTACATAACCTTATGCGTAACCCATTCTTTCCATATCAGGTGTGTGACAACGTTCAGCGTAGATGTGGTGTGTATACCTAAATCGAAGGTCTGGAACGGGTTTGGCCACATGGAGCTTGAACCGATTAAGCTCCTCAACAGCTCTTCCCCCCACTCCCTTTATGGGATACTAAACCCTTTTAAAAGCTGGACATATGGTTTAGTTGTAGTAACCACCCTTCTTAACGGTCACAGCCTTCGCGTTACCTAAAAGTTCTTCAGTCAATTCACGGACTTGTCACATCTCGTTACATATATTTTTATTTACACCCGGTGTGATGAGAACGGTTGGCTGTCTCATATGTTAAGGTTCCTGAGGTCTGGGAAAGTTAAGGATCTCTACGACGCCGGCGACGGTAGAATTCTCGTCGTCTTCACTGATAGGCTGTCAGCGTTTGATGTGCTGCTCGCCGATGAGGTTCCTCATAAGGGTGAGGTCCTATGCCGTCTATCCGCTCACGGCTTCAGTAACTGCATGGAAAGGTGCATCGCAACACATATGCTGGACATCCCAGACCCTGAGAAGATGCTTGTGAGGAAGCTGGACGTTGTACCAGTTGAAGTGATTGGTAGAAACTATGTTTATGGAAGCTATTGGAAACGGCATCGTGAGGGGCTTGTGAAGCTCCCTAAGGGAACGGAGCCTATCCTAGCCGCTAAACTCACTGAGCCCGTCATCGAGTTTACCACGAAGTTTGAGTTAAAGGATAGACCGGTTGAGGAGCGGGAAATCCTTGATAAAGGCTGGTTGACAGTGGAAGAACTTGACCATGTTAAGCGAGTTGCCTTAATAATCAACGAGTTGATGTTAAAAGACTGTGAGAGGGCTGGTTTCATATTAGCGGACTTTAAACTTGAGTTTGGAAAAGATGTGGAAAACCGCATATACCTTATCGACGAGGTTGAAACCCCGGATACTTGCAGGTTCTGGGATGCGTACCAATACCGTCTGGGGCGGCACCAGGAAAGTTTTGATAAACAAGTTGTAAGGGATTACTTGGAACGGGTTCACGGATGGGATAAAGCCCAGCCTAAGCCGGGTACAAAGCTTACGCAACGCCTGCTCCCAGACGAGGTTATTAAAGAGACAAGTGAAAGGTATATCCAAGCCTTTGAAAGATTAACCTCTAGGGCCTTCTAGGGAAGGTCTAAGCGACTCCGTTAGGAGGATGGTGAAGAAGGTGAGCTGATGTTCAGTGAGGAGGTTCTTTTAAACATTCTTTTAATGCTTTTCTGCTATGTTTATATAATGGTGGTAATATGGGTCTCCGGTAGAATGGACGGAGTTCTGCGTATCTCGAAGAAGGCTTCAAGGAAGTTTTTACACGCTATGATTGGTAATCTACCGTTTATCATACCCTTTTTCACATCAGGTATTTACCCGGTTCTAGTCGCGGCTCCATTCATACTCGTGACTTTTCTCGCCTCACCATATTCCCCACTCGGTCAAGTCAGCGGAAGGATGAAGGGTCTTGCAGATATAACTGAGAAAGGGCACAGTCTAGGACTCGTTTTCTACGCAGTCTCCTACACTTTCCTAGCCTTATTCTTCGCGTCTAAACCTCATGTTATCGCCGCCGGTATTCTGCCTATGGCGTACGGTGACAGCGCAGCATCAACGGTGGGTGAAAGATATGGGAGAAGAAGATACAAGTTTTTCACGGGCAAGAGTTTGGAAGGTTCAGCTGCCATGTTTCTCGCCAGTTTCCTCAGTTTAACAGTCAGCATCATCTTCTTCTCTACGCGATACACGTTCTCAGTTTCCGATTTGATTATCCCTGCTCTCGCAACGGCCACCTTGGCGACTTTGGTTGAAAGTCTTTCACCTAAGGGTTTCGATAACATAACAGTGCCCGCTCTCAGCGCTTTAACCTTCCTATCGTTGAGCGGAGGCATTTGAACCATTGGTTTTCGTGGTTGTAGATGGGCTGGACGCCTCGGGGAAAAGCACTCAAGCACTTAAGCTATACTCTTTCCTTAGGAAACGTGGGAAAACCGTTTACCTGCGGATCCATCCTTCAAACGACAATTTCTGGGGGGTTAAAGCCAAACAGTTCCTGTATCTAAAGGGGAAAAGCGCGCACTTCGCAGCCGCCCTCTTCTACATGCTGGATGTTATCCGTTCAATCCTGTTGTATTCATGGCGGCGATACGATTACATTATCTTCGTCCGCTACCTGATGGGCACAGCTTATCTTCCCTCCCCACTGCATAGGATAGCCTATCACTTCTTCGCTTCCATTATACCTACATCAAACCTCATGTTTTTCCTCGATGTCAGTCCCGTAGAAGCTTACAGAAGGATAAGAGAAACCCGTAGAAAACTGGAGATGTTTGAAAGCTTGGAAGAACTAGTACGTATTAGATTTAAAGCCCTAGCCTTGGCTCTAACCGGTGAATGGACGATCATTGACGGGAATAAACCCGTAGAAGATATAGGAAAAGAAATCTTGGAATCGATGGAGTTGAAGGAAACGATTGTTTGAACCGTGGTTTCAAGGAAGTGTAGACGCCTTTTCTCAGGTGGAGATAAACCTACTCACAATGGTGATAACTCTGCTCCTGCGAAGCCTCTTATCCCCGGGCTTTTATTCTTAGCAAAGCATTCGCGGAAAAGGTTTCAACCTGAGTCCATCACTTAACGGTAGTCTTTCTCCGCGGTTTAGCGCTTTTATCTATTGCATTAAATGTGTTAAAAAATGTTTAAAAGGTGTGCTGATTTTTGGCTCAATAGCGTAAGTGACCGCCGTGAGGGAGTTAAGATGAGGGACCATTGCGGAATCGTCGGTGCATACGTTCACGATAAGTCTAAGGTTCTCCAATACCTATACGAGGGTTTACGTGCACTCCAGCATAGGGGACAGGAATCTGTAGGGGTGTCTGTGTGCGAACGTGGAATCGCTACGAGGAAGAGCCAAGGTCTTGTCTCTGAGTCACCTATCTTTTCCAAGAACCTCGAGGGTGTCTGCGGAATCGGGCATAGTCGCTACTCAACAACTGGAAAAACTGGTTTAGATAACGCTCAACCTGTTGAAATGGCTTCGAAAACTGGTGTCATATACGCGTTTGCCATGAACGGCAACATAGCCAACTACCTTGAGTTAAGGGAGAAGGTTGAAAGTGAATATAAGTTCTCCACGACGACGGACACGGAGTTCCTCGGCTACCTCCTTGGAAAAAACCTTGGAGTGAAGGCTGTGACAGAGTTTTATGGTGAGGTTGCTTCCCAAGTTAAAGGCGCCTACTCCGCAGTTATGCTCGTTGAGGCTGAACCTCCCCGCATCATCGCTGTAAGGGATCCCTTAGGTTTTAGACCCCTCTGTCTCGGAAAGAACGAGGAAGGTTACTTCGTAGCCTCGGAATCCGTGGCCTTCGCTGAATGCTACATGAACGCCCGGTTTGAGAGGGATGTTGCCCCCGGTGAAGTGATTGTCATCGACGAGGATGGCTTCCACAGCTACACTGTCTTCAACCTTAAACGCCACGCTCACTGCATGTTTGAATGGGTGTACTTCGCTAGGCCAGACTCCATTTTGGACTCCGTTCCCGTGTTTACGGTTCGGGAGAGGCTTGGAGGCTACCTCGCTGAGGCTTACCACCCAGCCTCAGACATCGTTATGCCCATACCGGACTCAGGGCGTTCAGCGTCCGTGGGGTATTCGGTGAAAGCCCGTGTCCCCTTAAAGGAAGGGTTGCAGAAGGATCGGTACTTTGACAGGAGGACGTTCATTATGCCTGAGCAGTTTGAGAGGGAGTGGGCTGCGTCGAAGAAGCTTAACCCAATACCCTCGGTTGTAGGCGGTAAACGGGTAGTCTTAATCGACGACAGCATCGTACGGGGGACAAACATGAGGAAGTACATTCAGAGCCTGAGGAAGGCTGGAGCTAAGGAGGTTCACGTAGGGATAAGCTGTCCACCCCTCATAGACTGGTGTCCCTACGGCATCGACTTCTACGAGGGAGAGCTTATTGCGAGGAAATACATGGGTAAGCCTCATGAAGAGGTATGCCGACTCATCGGGGAGGAGCTTGGAGCCGATTCGCTTCACTACAACACTTTACCAAGCCTTATCGAAAGCATCGGTTTACCCAGGGAGGAACTGTGCCTCGCCTGCCTTACGGCTGAGTATCCTCACGAGATAACCGTGAGGACTAAGGAGGAGAAGAAGCGGTGACCGGGCTTATCGGCGTTTACGTCTTCGATGAGCGTTGGAAGATATCGAGCTTCGGTAAATACGGTTTACTAGCCCTCCAGCATAGGGGTCAGGAAAACGCGGGGCTCCTCACGCTGGGAGACCGTTTCTACGAATGTAAAGGAAAAGGGTGGGTTGAAGACGTTGTCACGGAGTCGAAGGCGAAGGACTTGAGAGGACACCTTTGCCTTGGACAAGTATCCCCCTATGAGCAGGAGACTGAGGACACACAGCCCCTGGTTCTGAAGAAGCCTAAAGAATTAGCCCTCGTCCTCGATGGGAGAATAACGGGGATAGAGGATTACATGTGGGATAAGACCCTAGGCTATGAGAGGAACATCCTCAACGCCTTAGAGTTTCACCTCCAAGGGGAAGGCGATGTGGTTGAGGGGGTTAAATCCTTCTTCGCACACTGCAGGGGAGGCTACGCCTTCATCGTCTTAACAATAGACGGGGCGATGGTTGCGGGACGTGATGCTATGGGTGTTAAACCCCTATCCCTTGGGAAGATCGGCTTCGACGGAGGCATCGTAGCCTCGGAAACCTGCGCCACAGACACCATAGGAGAGAGGATGCCCGTCAGCCCAGCTGAAAACATTGCACCCGGGGAAATACGGGTCTTCACCCCTCTATCCGCGTATACAACACACCTACCAGTCCGAAGCCCTAGAACAGCCCACTGCAGCTTCGAGTACGTTTACCTCGCCAGACCAGACTCCTACATCAACGACACTGCTGTATACAAGGTTAGGAAAGCTATTGGAAGGAAGCTGGCTGAGGAGGGAGCAGCAGACACGGACGTTGTGATCGGCGTCCCTGAAACAGCCATACCCTTCGCACTCTCATACAGTGCCGAATCGGGGATACCTGTTGAACGGGGCTTCGAACAGACGGGTAGAAGGGTGCGAAGCGCTATCAAGCCAACCCAGCTTGAGCGTTTAAAGGGGGTACAGCTGAAACTGAACGTTATATCTGAAGCTGTGAAGGGGAAGAGGATCATCCTTATCGATGACAGTGTGGTGCGGGGAAACACCTTAGCCAACATCGTCTACTTGATGAAGGAGAAGGGAGCTAAGGAAGTCCATGTGAGGATTGGTAGCCCCGCGATCGTATCCCATTGCCCCTACGGTACAGAGGTCCCGCCTGAGGATGAACTCATAGGACGCCACTTGAACGAGGAGAAGATCGCGGAGGTTGTAGGCGCTGACACCTTCCACTACCTAACCCTAGAAGGACTCGTTGAATCCATAGATGTGCCTAGGAATAGCCTCTGCCTAGGCTGCTTCACGGGTGAGTACCCGGAGGAGGCTTAAAAAATGAAGGTTCTACTCGTCGGTAACGCAGGGAGAGAGCATGCTATCGCTGAAGCCTTTGAGAGGAGCCTCCGTGATGTGAGTCTTTCCTGCCTTGGTGAGCTTATAAACCCTGGGATTCAGGGAATCTGTGGGAAGACTGGGGGTCAGTACCTACGGGGGAAGATTAACGACCCTTTAGTCGTGGCTGATCACGCTGAGAAGTTAGGCGTGGACTTTGTCTTTGTAGGTCCTGAGGAGCCGAACTTCCACGGGGTTCCCGATGAGCTTGAACGCCGTGGAATAGCCTGTGTCGGAGCCAAGAGGGCTGTTGCGGAGATCGAGATGTCTAAGGCGAGTATGCGTGACCTCCAGTGGGAGAATAGGCTTCCGGGGAGGCTGTGGTATAAGAAGTTTAAGAGCTTCGAGGAAGCCGTGCCCTATATTAAGGAGTACGCTGAGAGCATCGCCTTGAAACCTGCGCGGCAGGCAGGTGGAAAGGGCGTTAAGGTCATCGAGGACTTTCAGGTTTATCTCCAGGATGAAAAACGGGATCTGAAGTACAGTCATGCTAAGACGATTGTGGATGAGCATATGAAGCCCTACCAAGACATGGAGTACAAGCTCCTCATCGAGGAGAGGGTTTGGGGTCCCGAGTACACGTTGCAGTGCTTCACAGATGGGCGCTGTGTGAAGCCTATGCCCGCTGTGCAGGATAATAAACATGCCTTCGACGGCGATCTCGGTCCTGAAACCGGTGGCATGGGCTCGATCGCAGGGGGGTTAAACCTCCGCTGGGGTGTTAAGGAGGAGGAAGCGTCCATACTGACTATGGAGGAGTATGTGAAGTCAACTGAGATCGTTGAGCAGATGATTAAGGCGGTTCAGCGGAAGACTGGGGAGCGTTACCACGGCGTTGTCGCTGGACAGATGATGCTCACATCGGTTTGGGGACCCACGATCATCGAGATGTACTCCAGGTTCGGCGACCCTGAAGCCCTCAACGTTCTACCCCTCTTGAAAAACGACATCGTGGACATCTGTGAAGCCATCATCGATGAAAGATTGAACACGGTTGAACTCGACTTTAATGAGAAAGCTACGGTTGTGAAAGCGGCTTCCCCTGAGGGTTACCCGGATAAAAGGGAACTCGCACGGGGACATCCCGTTAAAGTGGACGAGCAGGGTTTAACGCGGGATGACATCCGGCTTTACTGGGCTTCAGTGGATGTGCAAGACGGCATGTACGTAACTGGGGGCTCCCGCGTAGTAGAGTTCCTCACGGTTGCCGACGACATACCCACAGCCAGCATAAAGGCTGAGAGGGGCTTCAACCACATCCATTTAACGGATGGCTGGAAAACCTTCCACCGGAGTGACATAGGTGCCCCCAGATGCCTAGAAAAAAGAATTGAGCTTGCCAAGCTTGCCCGGGAGATCTACATGTATAAGGAGAAGAAGGGTATCCTCGGTAGAAGGCTTACGTGGATCCCAGGTAAAGGTTTGATGGAGGCGGGTTAAATGGATGGGGAGCAGGTATTAGAGCAGAGGCTAGAACTCCTTAAGGCTGCGGAAGAGTATAAAAAGCTTTATGAGCCAACCTTAAACCCCCTTGAGGAACTTAGAGGGGAGGAGCCTATCACCTTCATATCCGTGGGCGGAGGTGAACTCGGCGACCTCGTGGTTACGGCTTCTAAGCGGCAGCTTGGTGGAAGGTCAGGTGGGGTGCAAACTGTTGTCTTCGACAGGTACGAGGGCTGCCCAGCCCAGGATGCTGCGGACTACTTTGAATGCTTCGACATGATGAATGGAAAGCTTCTTCAGGAAAAGATTGAGAAGTACGTCCCAGACCCCGCAAAACCACATGTTATCTACATGGAGATCGAGAAGGCTGATACGCGGAAAGCCTGTGAGCTTGGGATTCGACGTGGATACAGGGTTATGTCCACACCATACGGTCCCTTAATCTGTATGGACCGCCATCTCACAAAGCTTCTCTTCGACGCGTTGAAGGTGCCTAGAGCCGACTGGGCTTACGCACGGGATCAAGAGGAGGTTAATGAAACCGTCGGAGGCATGGGCTTACCGGTAATCGTGAAGCCTATAATGACGTCGAGTGGTCACGGAACCTCCATCGTTAAAACCTATGAGCAGCTTCGGGACGTATACGCGTACTCTGTGAAACACGCACGGGGTGTAGGCGACGAGGTGATCGTGGAGAAGTTCCTCCAAGAGCTTAGGGCATCGGGAACAGAGATTATGCAGATCGTGGTAAGGCATTTCGATGAAAACGGGAAGATCGTCACATCAATGGCACCGCCTGTGGAGCATCAACGCCCAGCAGCCACATACCATGAAAGCTGGCTTCCAGCAACCATCTCAGAATCCGCTACGCGGAAATGCCAGGAGAGCGCGCGGAAGATCGCTGACTTCATCGGCGGACTAGGAGTGTACGCGGTTGAACAGTTCGTGGTGGGAGATAACGTTTACAACAACGAGGTTGCGAACCGTCCGCATGACACGGGTATGGTTACACGCTGGATGTTAAACATGGATGAAGGCGCCATACAGCTCCACGCAACACTCGGCTTGAGTATAAGCCCCTTCGACCTTACTCTAGCTAAAAAAGATGTTCACGGCGTCGCCCACGTTGTTCTAGCCCCCGATAACGTTGATGAAGACGAGGTTCCAGTGCAAAGCTTCAAACTAAACGATGTTAGGCAATTTATAAAAAGGAGAGGCTGCGAGGGAGACATCTGGTACTTCGGTAAACTGAAGGCATACCCGCATAGGAGAATGGGTTTAGCCATAGGCTTCGATCAAGACATCCGTGAAGCGCGGCGGGTAGCCCAAGATATCGCACACCACGCCGAGAGCTGCATAAACTACGCGCTTTAAACCTCTTACGGTGACCTATATGGTTAAGGTAGCTATCATACTTGGAAGCGAAGGCGATAGAAAGGTTGGAGACATAGCCTATCAGTTACTGAAAGAATTGGACGTAGAATGTGATTACAGGGTTCTCTCAGCGCACCGGAACCCCAAAGCCCTTGAAGAGTATGTAGAAAGCTGTGAAGCAGAGGTTTTCATCGCCGTTGCAGGCTTATCCGCAGCCCTACCGGGCTTCATAGCCGCCAGAACCGTGAAACCAGTGGTAGGTGTTCCGAGGGATGTGAGGCTCGGCGGTATCGACGCTCTCCTATCCATGGCACAGATGCCGTCTGGGGTTCCAGTGGCATGCGTAGGCATCGATAACGCGAAAAACGCGGCTCTGCTCAGTGTTGAAATCCTTGCCTTAGAGGATAAGAATCTACGGAAAAAACTGACACAATACCGAAATACCATGAACCAGAATCCTTAGAATTTAGCAATTTCTCGTATGTTTGCTAGGTTATTTGTTCCTCACGGAATGTATAAAGCTTATTTGCCGTCCTCCAAGGGTTTACCTTGAACATCGTGCAAGTTTTTTACTCACGAATATTCTCATTTCATCCACTGACGTGTGATATTTTCCAAGCTTAGAGACTCTCCCCCTCGAATAATCGAACTGGTTCTTCACAAGGCTTTGCAGGGTTATCCTTTAGGAGGTGGAGTTTCATCCCTCTATACAGGCTCGGTTACTTTTAAAGCTCCCATATAAAATGACAGTAGTCGTCACCAGCCATAAGAAGTTTTAGTCGTGTAAACCTTATCTCGGGGTTGTAACCCTCTGTTACCGCTTGGTCGCCGTTACATATAAGTTTCCTCCCTATCTCGGTAGCATTTAATCTCTTAAACGTGTCAGCATGTACGCACTTGGTTACCTTCACTTCAAGAACCTTTCTATCCTTTCTGATCACTTCATATTCATGGGCTTCACCGCTGAAGAGGCAGAACAGGTATTCCGGGTCGCTTCTTCCAATGGACTTGGCGGTTTCTCTCCACTTCTCCCTTGTTCTCGCATGGTTCCACTTCATCAGAACGTCTAAGGCTTCATCCCCGTATTGGCTTATCAAAACATGCCCCATAAACGCGAGCAAGGTATCCCGGGAGATCCTTAACTCTTTGCCAGACACTTACATCACCTGTCAACGTGTTCCTATCAAGGTTTAAGAGCTTTATCAAAACAATCTATGATAGATTCGTAGTTACCCAGTCGAAGCTTTTCCATAAACATTACATAGCGCGGCTTAAGCTGGTAAACTGGAAAAACTTCCTTCATACATACTGCATGTCATGATGGGAACCAGAGTTTCATAGGTGTTGTTTCAAGTATAGCCTTCTTTACGTCTTCGCTGAGGCCTATTTCCTCCATGAAGATACGGAGATGCTGCTGGTATGTAACTTTCGGTATCCATAGTTCCGTTGGGAAGTCGCTTCCCCACATACATCGTTCAGCTCCAAACTCTTCGATCACGCGTTTAGCTAAACCGTGGGTGTCCCTGCAGGGGTAAGGCTCCATTGAACCCATGACTAGGAAGGAGAGTTTCAAGTAGACATTCGTGAACCTTTTCAGCTTTAGGAGGGCTTTCAAGGTTGGGAAACCAGGGGCTTCAGAGGCGGATAAGTACGCGCAATGGTCGATGATTACTGGGACCTCGGTAAATCGTTTTATATAGCGGGTTAATATTCGGAAATCGTCTTCTTTAAGAAGAGCACAGATGACGATTCCTAGACGGTGAGCTGCTTCCCAGAGCCTGAGCAACCCATCATAGTGGTGTTCACCAGTGAAGCTCACGCGAAGCCCTCTTACACCGTAAACCTCCACGAGGCGTGTGAGTTTCATGGGGCTTCTTGGGTCATGGGGGTTCAGGAGGCAGACGCCCTTCATCCAATCTGAGTTCGCCTTCACCGTATCTGCCATGAAGCTATTATCGTACAGGTATGCTGTGCCCGTTTGAACAGCGACCACTTTAGCGACACCTGCGAGGCGTGTAACCTGCCGAAGGTGAGCTATGGTCCCAGTTCCAGCCGGAGGCTTCAACGGGTTCTCCTTCATAGGGTACCGGGCTTCATCCTCCGCGTAGAGATGAGCATGGGTGTCAACGATCTCCAAGGCTCTATCAACCTCTACACAAAGGGTTCCAAATCATAAAGCTCGAGAGAATGTTAGCGTCGTTCAAGCTCGAATTCAACGGTGAACTCTTGTTCACCGGTCTGCTCTATACGCGTGATTTTAAACTCTATGGTCGGGTTCAAGGTCTTCAACTCGTAGCCTAGGTCTTCGAACCAATCGTAGACGCCGCATGTGATACAGTAGGGTCCTCTAAACCGAGCGGTTAGGCGCTTTTCCTCAACGCTGACAACGGTCACCTCAGCTTCAGGGCGCCTATATCTGTTGTAGACCTCAACTGCCTTAGTTATAGACTCCGTAAACTCCTCCACGGCTTCACCTCCGAACTCGAGGAGGCTGATGTAGCCAATGAGGGATCGGCCTTACATGGATTGATAGCCCTCCCAGCCTTGGCATCATCAAAACCTCTTCACAATGTATTTCACAGCGGATTCAAAGACGAGCTTTCCATCCGCGTATTCAGACGTTTTCCCCGTTAACGTCCAATCTGGGAGTTGCCATCCATAGTAGGCTCGTTCAGGATGTGGCATGAGACCAAAGACCGTTCCAGTGGCGTCGCAGACCCCGGCGATGTCGTGGAAGGCACCGTTGGGGTTTACTGGGTAACAGCCCTCAGCGGGTTCCCCGCTTTCATCGCAGTAGCGGAAGACAAGCTGATCTCCCTCGCATAGAGCCCTTAGGTATTCATGTTCCTTCTCCTTTTGGAATATGAACCGTCCCTCAGCATGGGCCACGGGCATACGCAAAACCTTACTCCTCGCGATGAGAGACGTGAACACGCATCGTCCAGCGTTCTCATGCCTTAGATAAACCCAACGGCACTCATATTTACCAGAGGTGTTCATCGCTAAAGCGGCTTGGGGACTTAAATCTGAGGTTTTCAAACCCGGAAGTAAACCGGCTTCAACCAAGACTTGGAAACCATTACAGATACCGAGGATGGGTTTTCCCTCGTCCATGAAACGTTTCAGGTCTGGTCCGAGCTTAACGGCGATTTCATTCCCCCATATGGCGCCGGCTCTCACGTAGTCACCGTAGGAGAAGCCGCCTGGGATAACTAAGCCATGGTAGGTGTTGATGTTTCTTTGCCTAAGAAGCTGGATCAAGTGTACAACATCGGCTTTCACGCCGAGGTCTTGGAAAGCCCTTCTAGTCTCGCGGTCACAGTTTGTTCCCCCAACCCTTAAAACACATACCTTAACGTCGCCTAGCCCCAAGTCCTACACCCCTAACCCTTTTCTCCAAGCCTGGCGTAATATTTCTGAACTGATTTCAACAACGGGTTTTCCATCGTATCCATACACCCTTAAGACGGGTTCTTCGAGTACCCTGCCGACCTCAGCGTAAACCTTGCCGTGCATTATGTATCTGAAGAATTCCTCCGCTCCTCTCTCAACCTCTACGAGAAACCTGCTGTTCGACTCTGAGAATAGGATGAAGTCGTTTCTTTGAAGGTTAACCGCTGGAACCCGCGACAGTGAGAAAGCCATTCCATAGTCGCTCGCGAGCGTCATCTCCACAGCCGCGGTCCCTAACCCTCCCTCTGAGAGGTCATGGCAGGCTTTTACGTATCCTGCGTCGAGTGCTGCCGTAACTGCGTCCATATTGTTCTTCGCATGAGCGGCGTTAACCCGTGGAACTGTGTTCCCTATAAAGCCTTTCGATCTATAGTATGCGGAGCCTCCGAGTTCTTGGAGTGTTTGCCCCACCATGTAGACTGGGTTCCCCGGTTTCTTCAAATCCGTTGAGACTGTTTTCCTGATATCGGGGATCAAGCCGATGGCGGTGATGAGAAGGGTTGGGGTTACAGGTCCGAGCGGCGACTCGTTATATAAGCTGTCTTTCCCTGAGATGAAGGGGGTTTCAAATGCCTTAGCTGTGTCGTAGCAGGCTTGGACAGCCCTTAGGAGAGCGCCCATTCGGTCCGGTTTCTCAGGGTTTCCCCAGGTGAAGTTGTCGAGGAGCGCGATTCGTCTTCCACCTACGGCTACGTTGTTTCTGAGGGCTTCGTCGATGGCTGAAGCCGCCATCCAGTATGGGTCAACCTTTCCATAGCTTGGGTTCATTCCGGAGGATATAACGACGCCTTTGTATGAGTTTGGTAATGGTTTGATCACAGCCGCGTCGT
The DNA here is from genome assembly GCA_964396445.1 of uncultured Candidatus Bathyarchaeia archaeon. GTDB lineage: Archaea > Thermoproteota > CALKCG01 > B24 > JAWCPE01 > CAYNFI01. The sequence continues at coordinate 17,604 of CAYNFI010000008.1, read as the reverse complement.
TCGGACCCGCATGTTTCCCCTGTAGAGGCTTAAGGACGGTGTTTCCTTTAACCTCGTGGTCGTATGTCCTTACTACCTTCTCTTTACTAACGCTGTCGGGCATAGGTAAAAGCCCTAGAAGCGTCGCTGTCAAGTCTTCCGGGGTGTCGAAGCTGGGCTCAGTGAAGCTTGGGTTATCCCATTGAGCTACGCGAGTTACGTGTGGTGGGTTGAAAAGGAAGCCTAGGTTGAGTTCAGCAACGTTTACACCGCGGTATTTCACCCTTAAGACGCCGTCGGTTGTGAACCGTCCGATAGGGGTGGCTTCAACATCCTCATCTTCAAAGATTTTCAAGGCTTTCGCTAGGTTTTCGTCCCTAACCGACAGCAGCATCCTTTCTTGGGACTCTGAAACCCATATCTCCCAAGGCGTCATTCCCGTGTATTTGAGAGGCACTTTATCGAGTTTAACTGTAACACCTAGGTGGAAGCGATGCGCCATCTCTCCGATGGCGCAGGATAAGCCTCCGCCGCCGAGGTCGGTTACCGCTGAGCCAAGGCCGCGGTCCCTTACCTCCATGATGGCGCGGGTGAGTTTCTCCTCCTCGATGGGGTTTGGAATCTGAACCGCGGGTCTTGAAACCTCCTCAGACTTCTCAGTTAACTCAGCTGAGGCGAAGGTTACGCCGTGGATTCCATCCCTGCCAGTTCGGCCACCGGCGAGGACGGCGACGTCGCCTACCCGCGTATCCTTAACATATTCCTTCAATGGGAGAAGCCCTACGCATCCGCAGTAGACAACTACGTTGCCAACGTAGCTTTCATCAAAATATATGGCGCCATTTACGGTTGGGATACCCATGTTGTTCCCATAGCAGCCAATACCTGCAACTACTCCTCTAAAGATGTAACTTGGGTGTTTCACACCCAACGGTAGCTTATCATACTGGTAATCGAGTGGACCGAAGCAGAGGACGTCGGTGTTGGCTACGGGTTCAGCCCAGACGCCGAGGATGTCCCTTATGACGCCTCCGATGCCTGTAGCGGCGCCTCCGAACGGCTCGATGGCTGAGGGATGGTTGTGTGTCTCAACCTTGGCGGCGATGGCGTAGCCGTCTTCGAAGGTTACGATCCCCGCGTTGTCCTCGAAAACAGAGATACACCAGTCTGGGTTAAGCTCCTTGGTTACGGAAGCTATGTACGTTTTTAAAAGGTTCCTCGCTATGGTTTTTCCTTCAGGAGTGATGACGTCGCCTTTAAAGGTTTTATGGTAACAGTGCTCAGACCATGTCTGCCCGATTGTCTGAATCTCAACATCTGTGGGATTCCGTCCCGCGCCTGTGAAATATTCTCTGCACACCCTCATCTCTCCTAGGCTTAAACCGATTCCAAGCCCAGCGCTGAGTTGGAGAAGCGCCGCGTCGTCGGCGTCGATGAGCTTTACCTCGAAGACGTCGAAAGGCAGGTTTTTTTTAATAAGCATGTTTGAGGCAGTCATTCTAGCTCTTCAACCCGAACTTCGTAGTCGTCCTTCACAGGGTTTGCGAGGAGGCGTCGAGAAATTTCAACCGCCTTCACCTCGGCTTCCTTCAAGGAGCTGGCTTCAAGGATTACATCGTAGACCTTGCTCACCCGTACTTCCTCTACCTCTGGGTAACCGAGCTCCTTAAGGGAACGCATGGTGGTTTCGCCTTCAGGGTCTGAGTACCCTTCCTTTAAACGCACAGCAACCCTCGTCCTATACCTTTTAATGGAAAACACCCCCCTTTCATGAACCTTCATAGTTGAAGACACCGAAGGGGCTTCTGATGGTTAACCTATTCCTCCCATCAGCTGCTTCGCATCGCCCCAGGACTTGAGCTTTTAAACCGAAACCTTCGACGAGGCTTAAAACCTCGTCTACACACTCTACATCAAGCATGATCTCAAACCCTATTCCCATGTTGAAGTCTTCAAACATGCTCCTCCAATCCTCATGGGACTCCTTCTGGATAAGCCTGAAGATCGGTTCTACGCTTATAACCGCGTCTTTCACGTAGTGAACGTTGCGTCCAAGCTTCAAACACTTTGTCATCCCTCCACCTGTGTTATGAACCAAACCAGTTATACAAGAGCCGTATTTCTCAAGAACCCTTATTAGAACAGGGGTGAAAATCCTTGTTGGAGATGTTAAGGCTTCTCCGACCGTCATGCCGAGGTCCTCCTCATCAACGTATGTGTCAACATCGAATCTGCCGTAGTAGCCTTTGGCTTCAGGGTCGCAGACCTCAGGGTACTTCACCGCGTAATCTCTTTTCAGGAGGCATTTCCGCGCGAGTGTGATACCGTTGCACATGATCCCGCTGTTCTCAGCCTTTTCATACCTTGTCTTACCGCCGCTTCCAAGACCTACGATCACGTTGCTGGGCTTAACATTGGCGCCTGTGACCGCTTCGGAAAGCTTGACGCGGCCTAGAACGGTTCCAGAGATGTCTAAAGTTCTCAACTGGTCTGGGAGGTCCGCGGTTTCACCACCGGCGAATCTTACGTTTAAGCCGTGGTTTTTTAAATGTGTGAGGCATTCGCTGAAGCCTAGGCTGAGGGCATCTAAGACTTGTTCTCTTGGAACCTTAAACTTATTCAAGGCGACGTAGTCGACGAACCTTATAGGTTTCGCTCCTACGCAGGCAACGTCGTCTATGTTCATGGCTAAAACATCCTGTGCAAGGTTCTTGTAGCCTTCTACGCTGCCTGTTTCCCTCCAGAGCAGGTAGCTTATCACAGGTTTGCTTCCAGCCCCGTCTGTGTGAAGTGTTAAACCATATCCGGGAAGGTCGGGGTCTTCCCCGACGTTGCAGAAGGCATAGGGGAAAAGGCTATGTGATATGGCTTTGAAAACCTCGATTCCCTTCTTATGAACGTCCACACCTAGTTCAGCGTATCTGGAAACCATGGTTATACTAACCACGCTGTTGTTTAAACCCCACATATTATTTAATATTTTTTAACTTATTATGTTCAATAACAGTCGGATAGCCGGTGTCGCTTAAAGCTCGGCTGAGACGCATGTTGTTTTTCTACGGGTATGTAAGAACGCATAAATACCTAGCACATGTGTATGGCTTCTAGGAGGGATCGCCCTTTGAAAATCACGGATGTTGAAGCCTTTGAGGTAGATGTCCCCTGGAATAAACGGGTTAAGGAGTACATGTTGAAGCTTGGTTGGGTGAGTACGCGGAGGTTCATCTACAAGGTTAACACGGATGAGGGTATTACGGGTTTAGGTGATGGAGGCGATGCACGGGAACTGGCTAAGAAGCTTATTGGGCGAAATCCCTTCGAGTTTATACTCGACGATACCTGTGGACCCCTACAACCCGCTGTTTATGACATCATGGGTAAAGCGTTGGGGCTTCCAGTGTGTAAGCTCTTCGGACCCATGTATAGGGATAAGGTTCCAGTCTTATACTGGTCAGGCTGCATTTCACCCGAGGCCTTAGCGCGGGAAGCTGAGGTGGCTCTATCAAACGGCTTCACTGTTCATAAGATGAAGGCGCGTCCATGGTTTGACCCTGTGGAGCAGGTTGATGCAATGTCGAAGGTGGTGCCGAGTGACTTCTCCATCGTCGTCGACGCGAACTGCAGCTTCTGGCTACCATCCAAGGCTGTGAAGGTAGGTCGGAAGCTTGAGAGGTACAACGTGTTCTGCTTGGAAAGCCCGATTCCCCAAACGGATGTCGAGGGTTACATCACCATAAGGAATAAGGTGGATATCCCTGTAGCCATGCATATGGGGGCGGGTTCAGGGACTATCCTAAGCCCTGCAACCGTTATTGAGAAGGGGATGTGCGACTACTTCGTCATCGAGGAACCCGGAGCCGCGGGCACGTTGAAGCTCGCGAGTATCGCTGAGAACGCTGGTCCAGAGGGTGGCAGACCCCTGTTCGTCGAATTTGTAGGCTCAGGTATAATGGAAACCTTTGGACTGCACGTAGCAGCGGCTATCAAGAACGCTACATTACCGTCGTGTACGCTGGTTTTCAGTCAATACCTCTTCGAAGACGACCTACTCGTGGAAGGGATAAGGGTTAAAGATGGCTGCGCTGAGTTACCTAAAGGACCTGGTCTAGGCGTAACCCTTGATGAAGCCGCTTTGAAACGCTACCTCGTGAAATAGCCTCGATCGACCGTGCTTCCCCCTATTTTTCCACTCTCCCCTCCGAGTGTGTTCAGCTACTTCTTCGGAGTGTAAGCGGATTCGGTTATCGGGGAGAGTCCTAAGCCTGTGAGTGGGAAAGCCGCGAAGCCGAGGACTATGCTGTTTATCAGTGGTCCATGGCTGGAGTAGGGAGTTCCCTGTTCAGAGAGGGCGCTGGAAACAACGGGGTGAAGTACGTAGATCAAGAGCACTCCACCGACGGTGAAGCTGGTGAGACCCTTCAGGTTCATGGTCGCTCCACTTCTCTTCTATGTTTTTCACCTCGTAATGATTTTCATAAGTAACCGAAAGCTTATTGACGTAAAGAGTGAAAGGGTTGAAGGGGGGTTTCCACCCCTTCCCATGCGCCGGAGTTTACTCAACAATCCCCCCATGGAGATGGAGAAACATACGGGGATAGACAGAGACAGACGGGTATACCCCCCTCAGGGGGGAGGGGGTCCTTTTATTCATTTAGGGTTAAAGTCGATTCACTCCGTGAAAGCGATTTTAGCCTGTGAAGAAAGGCAGCGATGTAGTAATTGCCTACAGGTTCAAGGAAGTTTACCGGTACCTGTTACTCTGTTTCATTGTAACCTCGAAATACTTAAATTAGGGTTTGTCCCACTCTGTTAGGTGGGAAAATGGATTCCGTGACCGTCAAGCTGGATTCGAAGGGCCGTGTACGTATACCCCCTGAGCTCAGGGAGGGGCTTGGTGGCACCGTAGTCCTCGCTCGGACGGGGAAAGGGATCTTGCTTACGCCGGGACAGTCCATGGATTTCCTGGACGAGTTTCGAAGGATAATAACGTCTGAGCCGAGGAGGATAGGAGTGCCTGAGAACCCATCCCCGCGTGAGATGAAGGGCATTTGGAAGGGGACATCGTGAATTGCCTGTAGGCCTTGATACGAACATCCTATGCTACGCGATGGACCCATCCTTCCCCGAACATGGAAAACTAAGGAACCTACTGCTTCACTTATCTCAAGAGTTCACTGTGGCGGTAAACCCCACGGTGGTTCATGAAACGTATCACACCCTCGTATTCCGTCAAAAATGGCTGCCTGACGAAGCGGGGAGGAGGCTTACCATGCTGCTAAGGCATCCCTTCATCAAGTTCTACAATCAGACTAAAACGGTATCCGTTATCGCTTTAAGACTGGCTGAGAAACATGCGTTAGGGGGTAGAGATGCGCTCATCATCGGTAACTATCTCGCAAACAGGGTTCCTAACCTCTATACCCATGACGACGATCTTCTGAAGCTGGAGGAAATGACCTGGAAGAGTTACACCATGAAATTCATCGACCCACTGTGATAGTGTTTAAAGTTAATGCTTATAAGATAAGCATTTATAAAAATACTTATTCATTTCCCATAAATATCTTGGTTGAGGATCCTTTCCTATGTTCACGAACATCCCAGCATTTTATTTTTTTAAGAAACTCAACATCAGTGCCTTTTCCTTCTCCTAGAATCCGTGTAAAAACCTTTAACAGGTCTACCTATCCATGGATGTGCTCGGGAACCTCTTCGCCTAGGCATTTCCACCAAAATTATGGCTTTCGGCGACTAATAAGTATTTAATTGATAAAGCTATATGAGTTTGCTCATATAGCACATCCTTAAACAAATGCGCGCCATAAGCTTATTAGTTCTAAGCTTAAGGTTCATGTTCACCGCGCCTCTCTTCTATGTTTTTTCACCTAGTCATGATCCTCATAAGTAACCTTGAGCCCAGAAGCATGGTTCCAACAGTGAAGCCGAGAAGTACCAGCGCGTCGATGAAGACTATGGATGCCTGATCCGCCTGTATGGCTCTTAGGGCTTCTGTTGCGTATGTTAACGGAAGCGCTCTGGCGAGGAAGGGAAGGGGTTTTGGCATGGTCTCGACTGGGAAGAACACACCACCTAGGAACATCATCGGAAACCGGAGTAGGTTTGAGAGCATCATGGCTTCTCTAGGCTCAGACGCTAAACCCGATATTATCGTCCCGATGCCGGTGAAGGAGAAACTCGCGAGTAGGACTACGAGGATCACGGCGCCTATGTTTAGGAATGAAACGTTGAAAAACGCGGTGCCGATTAGGAGTAGTACGAGGGCGCTTATGACGCCCATAACCGCTCCGGACATGGTTTTCCCGATGATGATTGAAGTGGAGGAGACGGGCGCCGCTAAGACTCGGTCGAAGACTCCTAGTGCCCTATCCCAGACGATGCTCATGGTTTCGTTGATGCTTCCGAACATGGCGGTCATGCCTACGATGCCGGGTATGAGGAAGTTTACGAATTGAAGATCCGGTCCTGCGGCTCCGTATCTGAAGCTGAAGGTGAACATCATGAAGATCGGGAAGAGGAGGCTCCAGATCACGTGGCGTACCGATTTAAATGCTTGACGTAGGTCGTTTTCAGCGATCCAGCACGCGTTTATTAAAGCCTGTAATAGGTTCATCTTGAGCTGCCCCTCGCTAACCCCCTCTTCTTAACATAGTCTTCCTTGGACATGGGCTCCACACGGATGTCCTTCCCGGTTAACGTGATGAAGGCGTCTTCAAGGGTGGGTTGCGCAACCGAGATCTGCTCAATGTTTCCCCCATGCTTGTCCACGAGGTTTACAACCGTCGGTATGATCTGCGGCACATTCTTAGATAGGATCCTCAGCCTTCCTTCAGCTACGAAGACGTTGTCCACACCCTCAGCTTTGCTGAGGATGGGAATCCACTTTTGCTGGTCTAAACCGTTTAGGATCCTGATTTCCAGAGCATGTATACCTTCCACGCTGTTCTTAAGCCTTTCAGGTGTGTTTAAAGCGATTAAGCGTCCACGGTCGATTATGCCCACTCTCTGAGCCAGTCGATCCACTTCGTCGATTTGATGGCTGGTCAGCAGAATGGTTCTTCCCTCCTTGTTGAGGGTGACTATTATTTCCCTAACTAAACGCGCTGTTTGGGCGTCTAGGCCGCTTGTAGGCTCGTCCATGATCAGGATATCGGGTTGGTGGAGGAGTGCTGCAGCGACGGTTAGGCGGCGGTGCATACCCTTACTATAAAACTTTACAAGGTCGTTCTGTCGGTCCTTCAACTGGAAGAGCTCTAGGACTTGGTCGATGCGTTCCCTGCGGGTTTTCCTATCCAACCCGTAGAGTTTACCCATGAACTCTAGGTTAACTCTGGCGTTGAGTTCTCCGAATAGGTTTGAAACGTCTGGAACCAAGCCTATTCGACGCTTCACTTCCTGCGGTTCATGAGCGATGTCGAAGCCGGCTACGAGGGCAGTTCCACTCGTCGGTCTGAGCATGCCACAGATCATGCGGATTGTCGTTGTTTTTCCAGCTCCGTTTGGACCTAGGAGACCGAAGATTTCCCTTGCCCCAACCTTGAAGCTGATGTGGTCGACAGCAAGTAGGTTGCCGTAGTGTTTCGTTAACTCTTTGACCTCGATGGCGGTTTCCACATGTCTTTCCCTTTTCCATAGCAAGGGAGGTTGCGGGATAAAAGTGTTGTTGGTTTCTAAGACCTAGACTTTGACCTGTTCACTGCTCAGAGTTCTGATTTTTTTTCTTTTCCTTGGAAGTTTATATTATTTGTTTATACAATTTGTTGATACAGGTGATGGTGCTGTGACTGAGACCTTTAGGGGGTTCCGCTTCGACCAAAACTCTATGCGAAGTTTAAGAAGCTGGCTGGGGAAGGTGATATGAATGTTACGGAAGCCTTTGAAGGATTCATCGAAGCCTGCATTAAGCTAGGCGCTGTCACTTTTCCAAAGGTGCCTGGGAAGAAACGCGGCGTTGACGCTGAAGCCCGGGTGTTACTCACATGGCTGAGGCAGGGCGAATACTATTATAGGGTTGAATCTAAAGAGCCAATATCGATGAGAGGCCGCCTCTTAACGTTTCTATCGAAGGTCCAAGATGAAGGGTTGCGCGGGGAGATCGAGGAAACGCTGAAGCACCCAACTTACTAGGCGTGAATCAAGCTAGGGATGTGCCTTCACAAGCATATGTCCAAGCCCTGTTGCCAGGACTTGGTTGAGAAGTAATCCTGTGAAGGCTGGAAAATATGGAAGCTCCCTAAGAGGGAGGAGGCGGCTGTGAAAGGATCTACTATACACCTCTTCAGGGGTCTAAAATGTGTTAACGTTCACTTGTACCAGTCTAGGCTTTCCTCCACGTAGGTGATGAGTGACGTGAAGAGGTTCTTAGCCTCATGACTGAGGCGGGTCTGGGAGATCAGCTGCTTCGCCTTCTCAGCATGTGCTTTGGACCTAGCTTTTGCGGCGTCTAAGGCCCCACTTTCTCTGATCATCACCCTAATCTCCTCAAGCCTATCTACGGGTATGGGCTTACAGCCAACAGCCTTCCTTAAGGTTTCTAAGCCCTTGTCATCAGCCCTTTGAAGCGTGTAGATGAGGTGCAGCGGCTTTTTACCCTGCGCCACGTCGCCGCCTGGAGCTCTACCATACTGTTCCTCCGATGCGAAGGTGTCTATGATGTCGTCTTGTATGTCGAAGGCGTAGCCTATGTTAACCGCGGCTTCATCTAAGACCTTTAAGTCCTCCGGGGCATCGCTGAGGACCGCCCCAGCCTTCATCGCCATGCTAAAAAGGGATGCCGCCCTCCTCGAAGCCATAACATACCAATCGTTGACGCTTGGCTGCTCATACTCGAAGAGGAGGTCTAGGACCTGGCTCTCGTTAACCTTTCTGTAACCCTCAGCCATAAATTCCGTCACATTAACCAGTTTCCCCCCGTTAAACCCTGAGCTTAAGAGGGCTTGCAGGGCTAAGGCGTATAGGGCGTCGCCGGTGAACACGGCTAAGCTGTCGCCGAAGCGTTCATCGTAGGCCTGAGCGTAAACCCTGTGAAACGTCTTTCCACCTCTCCTAAACTCATCCCTGTCTACTAAATCGTCGTGGACGAGGATGCAGTGCCGGTAAAGCTCAACCGCTACGCACATGTTTAGGATACGCTCATCCAAGGCGCCGCCGTACCCTTGATATGTAGTAAAGGTGCTGAATGAGGCTAGCCGACTGCCCTTTCTAAGCACATATTCCTCAATGTCATCGTAAACCTTGCCGATGAAGGGGTTGTATGCCCACGAATCCTTAACCAACCCGCCCAGCCAACCTACAAGCTTACCCTCGATGAGTTTACCATACCCGTCCAAGGCACCTTGCCAAGACAATGATATCCCACCTAACGACTGTAAAGGATGGAATAGCTTCAAACCTTAAATAAATTTAGTATCACAATGATGACGTAACCTGAGTTCTCGTTACCATCACGTGCATCATAGGGTTCTGGAAACCTTTTTTCCTAGGTGCACGGATATGAGTAAAAGGTCGCTCCTTCAAGGTTGGGTTATGAGTGGATGGTTAAGCGATTAACAGTGGTGGACAGTGAACGCTGTGTAGGTTGCCAGCTCTGTATGTTCGCCTGCACCCGCAGATACGGTGTTGGAGGCTTAGGGAAGACCTGCATCCTCGCCAAGTCCACTGGGGGAATTGAGCGGGGCTTCACCGTCATCGTATGCCGTGCATGCCCTGATCCTCCATGCGCCAAAGTCTGTCCAACATCAGCTCTCACCTTGAGGATCGGAGGCGGCGTACACCTTAACCTAGGCAAGTGCATCGCCTGTCATAACTGTGAGAAAGCCTGTCCCTTCAACGCCATATTTTGGGACGACGAACTCGATAAACCAACGATCTGCGTTTACTGCGGCTTCTGCGCACCCTTCTGCCCCCACGGTGTCTTAGCCCATGAAGAGATCGGAGGTGAACCCCTGTTTGCCGCTTGAAAACCCGTTGTATAAAGTGCTGTACGTGGACCTTTCAAGACTTAGGTTCTGGGTTGAAGACCGAGGAGAACTCTTTGAGAAGCATATCGGTGGCACAGGGGTTGCTGTAAGGCTTCTAGCGGAGGAATATCCTAAGAGCACCGACCCCTTAGGACCTGAAAACGTGATTGTACTGGCTGTAGGTCCTTTAACAGGGCTTTTCCCCATGGCTTCGAAAACCGTTGCCATGTTTAAATCCCCGCTTACGGGGAACCTTGGTGAAAGCCACGCCGGCGGCAGAAGCGCCATAGCCTTAGCGCTGGCTGGGTATGGAGCCCTCGTTGTTAAAGGCATAAGTCAGACTCCCGTTTACTTAGCTGTTCACGGGGACAAGGTTAGGTTCCGAGATGCGTCGGGGATCTGGGGTTTAGGCAACAGCATAACCGTGGGTCGGGTAATCCGTGAACTGGAGCCCAGCGCGGGGATCAGGACGATTATGCGAATTGGAAGGGCGGGTGAGAGGCTTGTAAACTTCGCCTCGGTTAACACCGAGACCTACCGCCACTTCGGACGCCTCGGACTTGGCGCAGTCTTCGGAAGTAAACGACTTAAAGCCATCGTGGTCTCAGGGAAACGCAATGTACCTGTCAGGGATATGCGGCTTTACAGAGAGGTATACAACGATATCTTCAACCAATCCGTTAAGACCCCGGTTATGAGGAAGTACCATGACCTTGGAACCTCTATGAACGTGCTTCCCCTGAACACCGCAGGCTCCCTCCCAACCCGCAACCTGAAACAGGGGAGGTTTGAAGGTGTCGAAGCGATATCCGGTGAAGCCTTAGCGGAGGGCTACCTAGGCCGCAGGGTTGCCTGCGCCCACTGCCCCGTAGCCTGCATCCACATAGCCGCTTTGAGAGAAGCCTATGTAACGGAGCCATATTTCTACAAGACAACCATGATCTCCTACGACTATGAACTCATCTACGCACTGGGCTCCATGCTCGGAGTCTCAGATCCAAAGGGCCTCCTCAGGCTTCTCCACGAGGTTGAAGTCCAAAGTATGGACGCTATGAGCGTAGGCGTAACCCTATCCTGGGCTACTGAAGCCTTAGAAAAGGGGCTTCTATCTGAGAAGGATACGCTCGGGCTTAAACTCACTTGGGGGGACTACGAAGCCTATCTTAAAGCTATAAGGTTCTTAGCGAACAGAAGTGGCGAGTTCTATCACAGCCTCGGACAAGGCTTGCACCAAGCATCGGCGAAGTACGGGGGAGCGGAGTATGCCCTACACTTCGGAGGCAACGAGATGCCTGGTTACCACACGGGTCCAGCGGCTTACGCCGGTTATCTGGTAGGCGCTAGGCACTCTCACCTCGACGGGGCGGGTTACGCCCTCGACGAAGCCGTGTTAAGGGAGGGAAAAGCCGTGGATCCTCAGATGGTCGCTGAGGGGCTTCTCAAGGAGGAAGTTTGGAGGCAGATTCTTTCCAGCCTCGTCGTATGCTTCTTCGCCAGGGGGATATACAAGCCTGAGCTTGTTGTCAGGGCGCTTAGCGTAGCCGGCTACGACCTAACCTCAGAAGATTTAAACCTTATAGGACTTGAAACCCTTAAGGAGAAAAACCGTTTCAAGGTCAGGGAGGGCTTCAACCCCGACGCCTTGAATCTACCGAAGAGGATTCAGGAAACACCTACTCCAATGGGTGCCGTATCGGAAACCGATATTCGGGAGGCTCAGAAACTATTCTTCCAACGGTTGGCTCCTTAAAGCCACGCCAGCTTAGACCTTACATATCCATCCAATAGATGCTAGATGCGTTTCTCACAGCCTTCAGGTTATCTGCTGACATCTATGCGGATGCGGGTGAGGTTAAACGGTTGCGTGGAGCCTGAGGAGTATGAGGGCGAAGCTGTTGAGAACGGAATGAGAGATGAGGCATCCGTAGATGTTACGCGTTTTTAAAAATAGTAAGCCGTTTAGGAGTCCAAGCATGAAGACTGGGACTAAGACCATGGGAATACCTGCGGCTATGTGATGCCCATGTATGGATAAGAAGAGCAGGGATTGGGTTATATTGGCGAGCAAGTTTCTCGCGGAGGGCTTGAAGCCGCTGGGTTCAGCGAAGTGCGCTAAAGCGAATCCTCGATAAGCTATTTCCTCGTACAAGGGGTACCAGAAGACATCTGTGAAAACGCTGTGTAAGTCAACGTTTCTCCCCCTGATTAAGGGAAGGTATTGTAGAAAGATCGGGTAGTACACCGCGCTTAGTGCAACGGATAGAGAAAAACCGAGAACAGCGGAGAGGCGAAGACCCCTTCTTTGAAAGCCAAGCCAGCCTAACGTCTTCTTTTCAACAAGGATGACGTATAGGATAGGGAGTAGGAGTAGAGGATAGAACCAGCCGTCCAACCATAAGGTTATGAGTATTAAACCTGGAATAACTTTCTCAACCCATGTTCCACGCTTACTCAGGGTTTTTTCAAACAAGGTTCCCCTCTGGTCTTCAGTATCTCGCCAAATATGCGTGTACAACGCTGTAAGCCCAACCGTTGTGAGAGTAACTAACGCGTAGAAAACTACGTCGGGTATGCCCATTTTCCCCGCTCCTATGAGGGGTTCAGGGGTCGCTCCACCGAGGAATAACCAGTGTCTAAGACCTATCTGGGGGAAGAGAACGTAGAGAGGAAGGTCGAGGACGCCGAAGATACCTAAAATTAAAAGCGCCATCCTAGTCTTCCGCCCATGCCTCGTCGCGAAAAGGATTAGAGCTATCAGCCATGCAACGATGTTGGTGGTGAGTGAGCCACCTAGGAGGAAGAGGCCGTTCTCGAACTCCGTATGAAGCCCTGTGACAACCACGTAGCCCAAACGAAACTCCGGGTTTAAGGTAAACCGAGGATAAACCTCTAAGTATGCGATCTGCATGTAAGCTAATCTCCCGCCTATAACGATGCCCCAGACAGCGTGACCAAGCTCATGCATTAGATCCATGATGAGACCTAGGGGGATGAATAAAACCAGAGGAAAGAGGAAGTGTTTAAATCTAGAGCTTCTATTGGGCTTTTGAAGCTCCTTATCAATTTCAGCCCCTGCGTCCCCTTCGTCTATCTTCCTTGACATGTCTATATTTTGTCGCTTAATCATGGGTATCAAGCTCCATATGTACGGGGGATGTGGTTCGCTTAGCGCATAACAGCCTTGCATAATCACAACAGTCCTTAATAGAGAGATGACTGTGGAGCCTCTTCAAATGGCTCATGGATTAAAATGTCCATCCATACCACTCTTGAAATGTGGAATGTATATTTCCTCGCATGCAGTTTTATTCACATTAGATGGCTTGGCTATGTAGCAGCAGCGGCGGCTGCGGCGGCAGCTTCAGCGGTAGGTTTGGGCGGAGAGGGTTCTTCTCTCCGACTTTTCTTTGCCTCAGGTCCTCTAATCAGAGCTATGAAAGTGGATATGACGGCGCATGCGGCTGCGATGAGCGACAGTATGAGGATGACCCAGACAGGTGTGATGATCGCGGTGAGAGGCTCGATCTTCTCTACTGCAACCTTTACGGTGCTCATGTCGGCTTTTATTTTCCCTACGTTCGTGTCAATGCTATCGACATCGATTTCCATAGCGTTGACCTCAGCCTTGAGTGTTCCCACATCGGTTCTGATGGTGACCATGCCGTCTTTGACTTCCGTGATCGTTCCGTTGATCACTCCGACACTCGTGGAAATGTTCACCATGGCTCCTTCAATGCTCATAAGCCTAGCTCTTACGTCTGTGACGTTAGCCTTCACGAACCCAACGTCGCCCTCTATCCTTGTAACCGTCGGCTTGATGGTTGCTATGTCTGTTTTCACAGTTCCAACATCGGTGAGGAGCGTTGCGATACTTCCTTCAATAGACGTTATCTTCGCGTTGATGGTTGTGATGTTAACCTTTATGATTCCGACATCGGTCTTCACGGTGGCTACATCGGCTTGAATGCTGGTTAACCAAGCATTCCACTGCGTTAAAGACGCGCTTAGTAGGAACCCTTTAAGCGAGGAGCCCCTGGACTCAATTAAAGATGTTGAGTAAACCGCGTCGACGATAAGCACATACAAGCCTTCAGTGGCGTTTACCGGGATCACGTAAGGTATCTTGTAGAGACCTGTGACGACGGAGGTAACGTTCGCCGTGACAACTTTAGCGGATCCATTGGGGAGATATAGGATAGCAGAGGCGATCCCAACGTCAACTCTAGAACCGTTAAAGGTAGCTAAGGCATAGAACTCAGCGTTTTCACCGCGGAAATGAATTGAGCCTACATCAAGCTCTACACGTAATGGGCTGGTATCTACGACCGTCAACGTGGTTGAGGCTAAGACCGTGGAACCGTTTACCGCGGCGACCGTATAAACGCCGGGTTGAGTTACAGGAACAACTAACGGCGCTGCGAATGAGCCGTCTCCTGTACTAACATCGGTTAGTACTCGGACTCCGTTCAAAGTCACGTTAACCGTACTCGAAGGCGTGAATGCTGAGCCACTGACCGTGGTTATGAAATTCCCGAATCCTCTACTCGGATTAACGGTTAGGCTTGCCGCAGCAACGTTTCGAGTTCCAACTGAAAGGGATAGTAAAAGCATTGCAGCCGTGATCGCTGCTATACTACCTAGCCTTGTGATGTTTTTCCTTCCCGTTTTACCACCTCCCTTCCATTCATTCAGAATCTACTTTTCCATCATCAACCTTCCCCTATTATATTTATGCATGTAACACCCCCTCTTTCCGAATGGAGTTAATTGGTTAGGCTTATTACATCAAAACCATGCGAGTTTCGACCTCTGAGACCTTGGTTTCCCTAAGTTCTACCTGGTGCTACTAACCAGAATAGAAACATATTAGTTGGAATAATTCGGGTTGAGGTTAAGTAAGTTTAACCAACATTTTTCTTAGCTAATCAACTTACTCGATCTTGTTCAGATTATAAAACTATATCATTGCCTCGAAGATGTTGAATTCATCTGCGTACTATTTTTCTCCATCAGCAATATACACGTAATGTACGCTTACACAGTCTCCTTAAATCTCTCTTCCTTGCCTTTTTAACTTCTAATCCAATCAATTTTAACTTTTCCAAAGGGAACTTCGCCTCATAAGCAGATATTAACCCCGTATTAGAATAGGCAAACGTTATTATCCTACATTCCTACGTCCTCTGGAATAGATTCAGTCAGTCGGTGATACCCACCCTTGGTTAATCAAAGGGCTCTTGGGCTTTTTTTCGGTGTGTGTGCCGGGGCTATTTGGGCGGTTGAGGCTGTTCTTGGTAAAATCCTGTTTTCATCCTTAACCTTCATTCAGGTTACGGCTTCAGAGGTGTTTTTTGCAACGCCAATCGCGTTCGCGTACGTCTTCGTTAAACGAGAGCGTGTGAGAATCTCTGTTAAGAATATGAAGAAAGCATGTGTTTTAGGGCTGGTAGGCACCGTCTTCGCTCCTTTACTGTTTTTTTACGGTTTAACCCAGACTTTTGCCGTAAACGCGACTTTGATAGCCCATTTACAGCCTTTGTTCGTGGCAATCCTTGGTTTCTATCTCTTGAAAGAGAGAGTGCGTAGACATGATTTAGCCGCCGGCGTTCTCATAGGTTTAGCTGTCATCTTAGTCACCAGTAGAGCTTTTGAGAACCTAATCAGCCTCAAACTGGGTAACCTCGGCGACTTGGTTGTGCTTCTCGCTACACTGAGCTGGGCTATCGTAGCCATACCCGGCAAGCAGTTGACTATGGAGGTAAGTAGTGGAGTTATAGTGGGTTATAGATTCCTAATCGCGTCCCTAATATTCCTACCGCCGCTGCTTTTCCTTAACCAGTTGAGTTTAAACTCTATCTACCAGCCTTTACTAGGCATGATCGTAGGCTTTGGTTACATCTTCTACTACGAGGGATTGAAGAGACTGAAGGCAAGCCAAGTCGCGTTAACTGAATTATCTTCACCATTCTTCGCAGCTGCTCTAGCATGGTATTTCCTCGGCGAAGGTTTAACCTTGATACAGGTAACCGGTG
>CAYNFI010000008.1:0-1516 GCA_964396445.1 uncultured Candidatus Bathyarchaeia archaeon | reverse complement strand
GTAGGTGGGAAAATGGCGAAAACGTCTACGATGATCATCGCGGGAATCTTAATAGGTATCCTTATTGGAACAGCTATTGGCTGGGTGGCGAAGCCTATTCCACCAGGATGGGTTAGCCAAACAGAATATGACGCTATGAAATCCCAACGTGATACACTTAACACCAATCTTCAAGCGGCATTGGCAGAGCTCGCGGCGTTAAAAAAACCGAAAAAGGTAGGTCTTATCCTTGCTACTGGTGGCTTAGGAGACAAATCGTTTAATGATATCTCATACGCTGGTGTGGTAAGGGCTAGGAATGAGCTTGGTATACAATTCGATTACGTTGAACCGAAGGCGATAGCTGAGTATGAGGCCTTCCAGACGAGCTTCGCGAGAACCGGCGAATACGCCATAATTATCTGCATAGGTTACGATCAAGCCGATGCTCTTAACAAGACTGCAGCGGCGTATCCAAACCAAAAATTCGCAATTGTTGATTTAGTTGTGGATCAGCCAAACGTTGCATCACTACTTTTCAAGGCAAACGAAGGGTCTTTCTTGGTAGGTGTCATCAGTGCAATGACGACGACAACAAAGAAGGTCGGCTTCGTCGGAGGCATGAACATACCCCTCATAAATGATTTCTATGTCGGTTATAGAGCAGGTGTTATATGGGCGAACCCCAACGTGACAGTGATGGATCCCGTGTACGTCGGTGGATGGGCTGACCCGACGAAGGCGAAGGAGTTGGCGACGTCATTGATAGAGCTTGGAGCCGATGCAATATTCGTTGCAGCTGGCAAGAGCGGACTCGGCGCCTTAGATGCAATACGTGAAAAGGGAAAGATAGGTTTTGGTGTGGACGCTTGCCAGTGCTATCTGTATCCAGGCATTAAAATACTTGCCAGTATGACAAAGAGGGTGGACGTCGCAGTCTACGAGATGATCGTTGCGGCAGTGATTGCTAAGGCTTACCCGAACCTCACAACGAGTGTATTCAAAGGCGGAATCTACGAGAAGGGTTTGAAGGAGGGATGGACAGGATGCTGCCGATTACCGAGGGAAGAAAAACTCTGGGAGACCACCTTCAATTTCACCCATACAGCGCTTCCAGCTAACGTATTAACAAAACTACTAGATGCTCAGAACAAAATCTTAACTGGGGAGATCAATGTCCCGCGACCACCAGGATTAACATAGCGGAAGAGTTATATTCACTCCCCTCCCTCTTTTTTATCCATGAGTATGGCTGTTAGAATGATCGATATTACTAAGAGTTTTCCCGGTGTAGTAGCCAACGACAGTATAAGCTTTCTTGTAGAAAAGGGGGAGATTCATGGCTTACTTGGAGAGAATGGTGCTGGAAAGACTGTGTTGATGAGCATTCTATACGGATTGTATAGACCAGACCGTGGTCAGATTTACATAGACGAGAAGGAAGTAAAAGTGGATAATCCTGCAACCGCGATAAAACTAGGTATAGGAATGGTGCATCAACACTTTATGCTTGTTCCCAGCCTCACCGTTGCGGAAA
>CAYNFI010000007.1:59227-62886 GCA_964396445.1 uncultured Candidatus Bathyarchaeia archaeon | reverse complement strand
CGAAAAGGAACCACGCGGTACTTTAATGAACCACGTGAAGTGATAGACATAAAGTCTATTCACTAAAAAAGCTCACATAATTTTGACAACCTTTCTTCTATTGATTATGAAACTCAAAATACAAGGTTGAAAGTTTATCTCTCGATTCCGCTCACATCATCTTCAATTGTTTGAAGGCCTCGACAGAGGATGAGCTTCGGAGTGTACAGCCCTTCGAATTCTAAATTGGGTCATTCAAAGACTATTTGGCCAAGAAGCAACCGAAAACCTCGTAATACAGGGATTAAAAGGTAACAAACCTTTTACTCAAAATCGTAACTGCCTAATTAGCTATTTAACTAGTTATTCAAAAGCCCTTATGTGGATCTCCCCCTAATCTCCATGCGATACCCCTTTGACCGCGGGTGAACGGGGGAAGGAAACAGTCTCAAATCCTGAAACGGAGCTTGAAACGGGTTTATTCGACTACCCCCCTATCCCCCCTCTTCGCGCGAGAGAGCGATCAGGAAACTCTCCGAAAAGCCTTAGTAAAAGGAACCTTCTCAAAGGAAATATTCCCTATATCAGGATTGAACCATCCTTACGTTAAGCTTTAAGGGAAGAAACTTTGGAGGAAGTCTGCTAGGGAGCCGTTGTAATAGGCTTGAGCTAGGAACTCGATGCCTTGCTGATTCCCCCAACTATAGTATATTATCATCCTACCCTTAAACTCGCAGAAGTCAACATCGGAGTTGTTGATATTCACAGCTTTAGCGATCTTATCCCGTTGTTCAACAGTTAGCCGAGGGTCAGCGATCTTCTTATCGTCCACGGATGGACTCATTACTGGGTTGAAGGGGCTGCTCTCCCAATGAACTAGGTCGCGTGAGCGAACGATGTGAGGCTCATACCTGGGACCTGTTTTAGCTTCGAGGTAGACCATGTAATAATAATCGTCAAGGAAGCGGAGAGCTGGGCAGGCCGTGTAACGGTCCTTGGAGAAAACACATTCAGAGGGTGTAAGCCACCAATCGAAAAGGTCGTTGGATTCGGCGAAGCGTATGGTGAAGCGTACACCCACTTCCTCAGGGGGTTCACCTAGTTCAACAGCCATTACGTATTTTTCTTTACCCTTACACACGGAGGTATTGTAGATACCCCAACCTGGTTTACTCAACGCGGTTTTTGAAAACCATTCCTCCAAGTTATTAGACCAAAAGACTTGGATCTTAGAGTCACCCCATGCTTTGACGCCGTAGACGAAAACCGTGCCCTCATAGGCGTAGGCACAGCCAAGGTGGTAGCCCACGGCGAACCTCGGCGTGGCTTCAAGTGATTCCACGTCTATGAAGCGGAAGTAGGATGCGCCTGTTCTATTGGGTTTATAGTTTTCACGTACGTATTCAAACCGGTAGAGCCTTCCGTGAAAAATAATCGGAGTGGTTTCGACCATGTCACAATCGATCGTGCCTATCTTTCTGATAAACGGTTTATCAAACCCGCTTTTCACCGCCATCCTAGAAAAGCCTCCTTCAACGCGTATAAGGCTTGAACTCCCATACCTGCTTCTCCCTACCTATCACCGTCAAGATTGAAACCGCTCGCTCCTCTGGAAGTATTAGGAAGATCTTCCCTACATGTTTACAGAACTCTTTAAGAGGGATACATCGGCTCCAATCAGCGCAGTCATGGTAGACAGCTTTCCCCTTAAGGTCTATGAGGACCTGGTAATCTCTTATAGACGCCCTGACACGTTCCTCCGAGGCTTCATATACCGCTACCTCTCCGTCATCGATGTCTTCAGCTCTCATCAACCTGGGTCTATCCATGAAGCTTGAAAGGAGGTCCATGGCTGACCCCCTCTGGGCTTTAGGCATGAAACCCGTTAGCTTCGGTGTTCCCCGTTCACCTTCCATGGCCCGTTTTCGGTTTCGAAGGTATTCCTCAGCCCTCCTCTTAGCCTCTGCCTGCCTAGGAGTTAAAGCGCCGAGCATTTCGAGGACTTGCAGGCAGTTCTCAACAGCGTAACCGTGGTAATGGTTGTTGAAGAAACCGTACACGGTCTTCGTCTTCGTAGACACATCCTGTATCCTCGGGATCCAAGGCTCAAGCTCCTCCGCTTTATAGAGGTAGTTGTACCACGGGCGTCTACCCCTGCCGTGCCACCTGAAATACGCGAAGTCCGTTGTCACTTTCGCTTCAGGCGGTAGAAGCGGTTCATCAACGATGGTATAAGCCACCCTGTAATCGGTTAAGAGCTTCCATGTTTCATCCCTCATCCATGAAAGGTCGCGGAACTCAACGGCGAACCTGTAATCGCCTGGGAGAACCTTGAAGAAGCTCTCTAGAACCTCGAGGTTGTAGCTGAAACCCGGTGGGAGCTGGATGAGTAGGCATGCGAGCTTACCCTGCAGCTGCAGGGGGCTCATAAGCTCGCAGAAACGTTTCACATCGTTCTCGACACCTTGATCCAAAGCAAGCCTCTTATCATGTGTGACCACCTTCGGGAGCTTAGCCGTAAAAGTGAAATCTGGACCACTGTACCTAGACCAGCCTATAACCATTCCCTTCCCAGGATAGGCGTAGAACGTGGAGTCGATCTCAGCTACCGGGAACACCCTTGAGTAAGCCATCAGCTTCCTCTCATCCTTAGACTTATACAGGGGACCAACCCATTCATCGTAGCTCCAGCCTGAGCAGCCCAGCTTTAAGATGTGCATAGGCTTCAACCTACAACGCTTTATCCACGTGTAAACCATATAACATTAAGTCCATAGATAAAGGGTGGAGGCTTTGACCGAGGTCTTCATCGGAACAGGCGGCTGGGCGTACTTCCACGTGCCCGCCATGGACTCTCTGAAAGCCTACGCTCAAGCATTCAACTTCGTGGAGGTAAACGCTTCCTTTTACAGCTACCCAAGCCTCAGCCAGGTGAGGTCTTGGAGGAACCGGACGTCAAAAAGTTTTCACTTCGCGGTTCGATGCCACCAGGACCTAACGCATCGAATACTTCTTCAACCCGTACCCGAAGCTTTCCATGCATACGACCGAATGATAAAAATATGCAAGACCTTAAAAGCGGACTTCCTACATCTGCTAACCCCCCCATCTCTGGAGGTCACGGATGAAACAATAGCTGGTTTCCAAGAGTTCTTCAAAGCTGTTGACATGAAGAGCGTGAGGGTCGCATGGGAGATCAGAAGCGTTCAAGGTCGAGGATTGAACCCTCAGCTTATTAAGTTAATGCGGGACCATGGCATAATACATTGCGTTGACATCTCAAGAGAAGACCCTGCCTATGAATCCGATGTACTCTATACAAGGCTGTTAGGCAAGGGAGTCCACAACCTCTACCAATTCGACGACGGAGAGTTAGAGGCGATCAGTCGGAAGGTTGACAGCGCATCTAGGGTATCATACCTTTCATTCCATGGTATTAGAATGTACAAAGACGCGGCGAGGTTTAAAGTCTTCAGGGAAGAGGGAAAGTTCCCACAGGTTACAGGGTCAACTGGTTTAGACTCACTCCTGGAGGTTCTAAGGGAAGACACGCGTTTCCCATGCTCGAAAAGCGACCTTATGGAAACTCAAGGCTGGAAAGTCATAGACCTAAGCATGGACCGGAGGGTCCGAGCGGAAGCCATCCTCAAGGACCTACCGGAGAAAGTTTATGAAAGCCT
>CAYNFI010000007.1:0-59127 GCA_964396445.1 uncultured Candidatus Bathyarchaeia archaeon | reverse complement strand
CATAGGTCTAAGCAGGTTGAGATGCTCTGGAGTATCTACGGAAACGTCATTGAGAAAAAAGGTGAATCCTTCCTCCGCGTAACCCAGATCATCGGTCCAGCTGGTACGGGGAAAACCTGCACCCTTAGATTCTTCGGCGACAGCTTTGAGAGGGAAGCTAGGAGCCACGGTGTGGACGTGAAGCATCTCTACGTCAACCTGAGACTTGAGGGGGGAAGAAGGGTTATCCTCTACAGAAGCCTCCTTGAAAAGGTTGACCCAAACCTTGTATCAACAAGCCTAAGCGCTGAGGAGATGCTGAGAAACCTCGTCGAATACCTTCAGACTAGGAGGAAACGCATCCTCCTAACCATCGACGAGGTTGACTACTACGTAAGGCATTTTAAAGACGAGGGTATAATCTACGACCTTACACGGTTGAACGAGCTTACACTTGACAGGCCATGCGGCGTTGTCGGAGCCACTTTCCTCGCTAGGGATAAGAAATTCCACGACCTCCTCGACGTGGCGGAGTTAAGCACTTTAGGAAGGAGCTATGTACCCTTCCCAGCGTACACCTCCACACAGGTCGCTGAGATACTTGAGAAGAGGGTTGAGGAAGCCTTACACCCGGGCGCGTGCTCCATCGACGTCCTCGAGTTTATAGCCGACGTGACCGCGCGACCGCCCGTCAACGGGGATATGAGGTATGCCCTGGACCTACTTCTCTACTCCGGTACCCTAGCGGAGAACCAGGGAAGCGGGGAGATACGGCCTGAACATGTGAGGAGAGTCATCAGTGAGACGTATCCGGTGATAACGACAGAGGATATTCTAAGCCTACCTGATACTGAGAAGCTCATACTGCTCGCTGCGGTGAGGGCTTTAAGGCGTAGAGGCTCCCCGTACGTTCCACTACGGGAGATCAGGGACATGGTCGCCGTTGTATACGAGGAATACGGGTTTAAACCAGTGGAGGAAGTTGAGGAATACGTTCAAGACCTTTCTGACAGGGGCATAATCGACATTAAAAGCCTCTCTCAGATAGGGATAAGCGGGGTTACAACGGAGGACCTGGATAGGTTCCTCAACAACATACATGAACGTGTGAAGAGTGGTCTACATGAAGCTAGAGCCTAGAACAGATATCGCTGAAGTCATGGAGTTAGGCGTAGGCAGCCCCGCGAAGTTGAAGATTCTACGCCTACTATTAAGGAACCCCCACCACGCGTTTACTATGTACGAGTTAGAGCGGAAGACCCCGCTTAAAGCCGTAGACATCAGAAGGCATGTCAC
Organism: uncultured Candidatus Bathyarchaeia archaeon; assembly: GCA_964396445.1. Classification (GTDB taxonomy): domain Archaea; phylum Thermoproteota; class CALKCG01; order B24; family JAWCPE01; genus CAYNFI01. The sequence continues at coordinate 57,852 of CAYNFI010000007.1, read as the reverse complement.
AGAACTCGTTAGAATCGGTTGGGTAAAGGGGCTTCCTCTTCGACCGAAGAAGTATGCGATAAACCTGGACAACGCCTTGGTGAAACACCTAGAGGAGTTCTTCAGAAAGATAGAGTATACATAGCAGTCAACACCTTCTTGCTCCCTACTTAATTCTCTAAAATTTTCCACGAAGTAGAGGAGACCCCCCTCCCCCCCAAGTGGTACGTGGCTCTATATATCGAGCCTTCACCGAGTTCACCGATCGGTGGTGACCAAAAGATGACCGCGCAATTGCTGCCCGTTGAGAAGCTCAAGGAGGTAAGCAGTGTAGGGTCAGCGACGGTGAGTAGGCTCCGCGAGGCGGGATACCACACCGTTGAAAGCGTTGTGGCTACGCCGGTGAGGGAATTGATCAGCAGGGCGGGTTTAGGCTACGATGTGGCTGAAAAAGTCGTTGACGCCGCCAGAGACCTGGTCTCGGTGGACTTCATCTCCTCCTACGAGCTCTATGAGAGGAGGAGGCTGGCTATGAAGCTGACGACGGGAAGTCAAGCCTTGGACGCCATGCTTGGAGGAGGCGTTGAAACGCAGGCTATCACTGAACTGGCTGGGGAGTTCGGCTCTGGGAAAAGCCAGATATGCATGGAGCTCAGCGTCACATGCCAGCTACCAGTGGCCGGAGGCGGCTTAGAGGGTAAAGCCCTCTTCATCGACACCGAGGGAACCTTCGCCCCTCAGCGTGTCTACGCCATGGCTCAGGGCTTGGAGCTTAACCCTGAAGGTGCTTTGAAGAACGTCATCTACAGCCGTGCCTACAACAGCGACCATCAAATGCTCATCGTAGAAAGCTGCCCTAAGGTCATCGAGAAGGAGGGGGTTAAGCTGGTGGTCGTCGACTCCATAGTAAGCCACTTCCGAGGCGAGTACCTTGGAAGGGAATCCTTAGCTGAGAGGCAGCAGAAGCTGAACATGCACGTGCATAGGCTCCTTAGAATAGCTGAGGTTTACAACCTAGCCGTCGTGGTAACGAACCAGGTTATAGCGAACCCCCAAGCCTTCTTCGGGGACCCCAACCGCCCAGCGGGTGGAAACGTGTTAGCCCACGCTTCAACCCATCGCATCTACCTGAGGAAGTGTAAGGCGAACCTGAGACATGCCACGGTCATCGACAGCCCATCCCTTCCATCCAACGAGGAACCCGCAGCCTTCATCATAACAGGTGAGGGCATAGAAGACGTTCAGGAGAGGGATCAGAGGGGTTTAGAGGAATCAAACTAGGGTGCTGAGGGAAAATCGGAGAGAAAAGGTGCGTGGAGAGCCTGTGACAACGGGGTGTCAACGGTCTCAGCTAGACCTAAAAACCGTTAAAACCGAGGAGGCTGGGGAGCCCGTTACCGTAAAAGCTGAATGAACCCTCACAGGGGAAACACATCGATGCAGTCTGACAAAGACTTCGTCACCGCCTTCACCGTTCTCCAAGAGAAGCGGGATGAACATAGGCTGACAACGGGCAACGCCGACCTAGATTCCCTGCTGGGCGGGGGGATTCAACCAGGAGCCTTCTACCTCTTCTACGGAGACCGAGAAAGCGGGGTAGACCTAATACTACATCAAGTCCTCGTCAACACCCTACGCCCAATCGATAAGCAGGGCTTCGAAGGCGAAGCCCTCTACCTAAACTGTGGGAACTACAGGGAGGAGAAGACCGTTCTCGATGTTCACCGGCTTACAACCCTCCTAAAAGCCTCTGAACTCGACCCTTTCACAGCCCTTGACAGGATCAAGGTTTTCTTCGCCTTCAGCGATGAGCATGAGGAGCAGGTTGTGGAAAACGTCGTAGAGGCTATTAAGCGGGACAAAGATGTGAAGACCCTTGTAGTCCACAACGTCGCTAAGCTCTTCGACCGCCAGGACTCAAAGGGAGCGGTGTTTGAAAGACTGGAGAGGATAAAGCGTCTCCAGAACATCGTCTCAAAGCTATGCCAGGCATGTAGCCGAAACCACGTAGCCCTCATCGCCAGCTGTAGGCCTAGACCGTGCGGTGGCGGGCGGGTTCCTAAGCCGGAGGGGGGAAAGTACCTACACCACGCGGCAAACATCCTAGTGCATCTGAGGAAACCTGAACCCAGCTCCCCCTCCATCCAAGCACTCCTAGTTAAGCACCCGAGTAATCCACCGAGAAGGATCAGCTTCACATTCAGCTTAGGAGGCTTCGATATGGGTAGAGTGACCATACCGTTTCGAACAAGGTTCCGAGAAGAATTGGGTAACCTGAAGAGGGATTACCGTGAAGCCCTCAGGGACCACGAGCGTAGGGAAGCCCTCGACGCCCTGGTGAGGGTTTGGAGCGGCGAGATGGGAGCTATGAGCCGGGCAAAGATACCGACGGTCCTCGACGTCATGCTTCTAACAGCCACCGTGGACAACCGTAGGGCTATCGAGGACCTGGGTAAGGGCTTCATGCTCCTAAGGACCGACGTTGAGAAGCTTAGAGAGGAGCTTAAGAAGCCTGCCGTACCAGCGCGGCTGCAGGTCCAGCCCTGAAAGGATCCCCGGCGGGGGTTATGAAGACCGTAGGCTGGATACTGGACACGTACATAGAGGACGACGAAGCTATTCTATGGATTAAAACCGTTGAAGGAAAAGCCGTTAAACTACGGGACCTATACCAGCCGGATTTCTACGTTAAGTTCAAAGACGATGTTAACGCTGAGGAAGCCGCTACGCTGATAATGAGCCATCCAAACATCGTGGACGCAAGGGTTGAGTGGAGGTACCCCTCGGTTGTCTCAAGGGAGAAAAGCGGGGTAGTCCACGTCTCCGTCGATAAGGCGAGTGGGTTTAAACGGGTTTTAAGAGACTTGGAAAGGGTTAACGGCGTTGAGGAATGGTTTAACACGGACATCCTCCACGTACAGAGATACCTGTTCTCAAAAGCCTTCGCTCCCACCAACAAGGTGGAGGTGGAATACGACCATGACGGGAAAATAAAGGAGGTAACTGTTCTCGACGACGGCGTGGAGTTTCAGCCGCCCCCCTTCACCTCACTGATTTTCCAGATAGAAGCCCAAAGCGAGAGGTTGACACCGGACCCTGAAGAAGACCCCATAGCGGAGATCACGGTTTTCAACGAAGCGCTTGACGCAACCAGCTCATTAACCGGGGATGAACCGCGGATCATCCAGTCCCTCGCGGACATCGTTCAAAAAAGCAACCCAGACTTCCTCGTCGCCCCAGACTGCGATGAGGTAACGCTGCCATACCTGATGAAGAGGGTTCAGAAGCTATGCCTTAACGTTCAGCTTGGGAGGGAGCCCGCGGCCCATCAAGGGATGAGGGAACCCTATCACCGCGCCTTACAGGGCAGGGTAACGCTTCAGCTCGGCGATTTCCTCCACGACGGCGTCGCGGGCATCGTTGAGGAAAGCCGTTTCACAATCGCCCCTCCAGGTTTGGCGTCTCGATGGCGTGCCGGTCGAGCCATAGATTCGAGGCAGTGCTACGAAGCCCTCCGAAAAAATATCCTAATCCCTAAGCTGCGTAACTACCCCCGATTCAGGGTGACGGCTAAGGACCTTATCTTCCGCGACCGCGGCGGGCTCATCCTCTCCCCTGCGATGGGCCTCCACGAAAACGTGGCTGAACTTGACTATGAGTCCATGTTCCCTAACATCCTGATCGCCTACAACATCTCCTATGAAACCGTTACCCCAAAAGGCATCGACAAGTCACGACCCGGCTTTCTAGGAGAGTTCACGAAGAGGTTCTTAGACCGACGCCTCCACTTCAAACGCTTACGTAGAAAGTATCCTAGGGATAGCCGGGAATGGCTTTGGTGCGAGCAAAGACAATCCGCCTTGAAGCAGATACTCGTATGCATCTACGGCTTCAGCGGATGCGACGTAAATAGGTTTGGAAGCGTGTACGCGTATAGCGAGATCAACAACGTTTCAAGAAACATCTTGGTGAAGACGCTGAACATCGCTCTCCGCGAAGGCTTTAAGGTCGTGTACGCGGACTGCGACTCCATCTTCGTCAAGAAACTCAACGCCACACGGTCAGAATACGAGGGCTTAGCGGCGAAGATACAGGGGGAAGTCGGGCTTCCCATAGCCTTAGACCATCACTACAAGTTCCTCGTCCTCTTGGCGCAGGAGGCGGACCCGAACATTGAATCAGTCCGCCACTACTTCGGGAAGCTGGTGAACAGTGAACTCTATTACAGAGGCATTGAGTTGAGGAGACGCGACTACCCCGAGTTCCTGAAGGATTTCCAGACAAGGCTTATGGAGATACTGTTCAAAGCCGAGGATGCGGAGCAGGTTCGGGAATTGCAGTATCTCAGGGCACGCGAATACGTAGTTGAGTGTCTAGGGAAGATAGCTGACGGGGAGGTCCCGGCTGAGAAGCTTGTGGTCCGGAAGATGCTCAGGAAGCCTATAGACGGTTACCGATCTATGTTTCCCCATGTCTCCGCTGCCATCCAGATGGTTCAGAAGGGGAAGAAATTCAATGAACTCAATATGCTCCGGGACAGTCATCCAATAGACTTCCTCCTCGTCAACGCCGAGCATCCAAACCCCTTAAGGAGGGTTATGCCAGCTCAACTCATAAACAGCAACCATCACTACTACGACCATGTGAAGTATCAAGAGATGCTCCTCGACGTTGCTGAGACGATCCTAGGCTGGAACGGCTTCACAAGGGAGCAGCTTGGGTACAAGTCCCCCGCACGAGGCTTCCTTAAGGAAATCAGAGATGAAAGGGAGAAGGAGATTCTCCGCGAACTCATGTCCCTCGGGAAAGAGTTGTAAGGAGGTGATACGGCTGGGTGGTTAGGAAGAATAGAAACGCTGGACATGATGTCTACAGGGAGACATGCGCGAACCCTTGGAAGCCAGGCTGCTCAAACTATGACATCCAGCTTCTGATCTACGTCGGGGGACTGACACGCCCTATCTGCAGGCAATGCTGGAGCGAAATCTTCAAGGCAGGACGTAACTGGGGATGAAAGAACTGCAGCGTTGGGCTCAACTTAAAACGTCTTATTGTCGGTAAGATGTGTAACCTATCCGCAGGCATTCATAGGAGCAGAAGTCAACGTGTTTCCTCCCAAAGTTATTGAGCTAGCCTTCAGGCACGATGCTGGGATAGGTTGTAGCCCATAGGCAGAATGTCAAGCGCTCCCTCTGACTAGGGTTGTATCATGTAGAAAACCTTAAATTTGCAACGAGTTTTCCTCATGCCTCTATAGGCATGGATTGATCGCTTTGAGAGTGGAAGGAATAACGTGGTCAATCGTTTTCGATGATCAAAAAGATCGGATTGGAGAAGACTTATCTAATGCGGTTCGAGGATGTAAATAGTAAAACAGGTGGCATAGCTAAGTGAGGATTTCCGATTTCGCGGACATGCATGTCATCGATTGCCATGTTCACGTTAACCCAAGTGGAAACCTTGTAACCGAGGATGATCTGAAGAAAATAAGCGAGTCGATACCTGAGATTTTATCCGAGTGTCGACTTAATAAGATGTGCATTTCCGGCGGCTTAACAGGGCTCTATCTTAAGGTTAAGCACCCAAGCCTATTCTACGCCGGTGGATTTGTGCCATGGTCTGGCGAGGCTGAAAAGCTGCTCAGGATAAACTGGGTTGATTATATTGGCTCCCTTATTGAGGCTGGGTTTGACGGAATCGGTGAAATGGGTTCAAAGCCTGTCCCTCGGGATAAGCACACGTCCCTAGACTCGGACTACTATAAGGGCCTTTGGGATGTATGCGAAGATTATGGCTACCCAGTTCTATGCCATGTTGCCGACCCTGAAGAGTTCTGGGATGAAGCTCAGGCTCCAGACTGGGCGAAGGAGCGTGGCTGGGTTTACTACCTCGGAGATTACCCTTCGAAAGAGGAGCTTTACAGGGAGATTGAGAACGTCCTCGACGCCCATCCTTATTTGAAGATCGTTTTATGCCACTTCAACTTCATGTCATCCAACCTTAAGAGGGCCGCAGATTTCCTAGACCGATATAGTAACGCACATCTCGACCTAGCTCTCGGAGTCGAGCTTATGTATAACATTTCACGGAGAAGAGACGCGTGGAGGGAGTTCTTCATCAAGTATCAGAACCGTACACTTTTCGGAACAGATATAATGGCGTGGCAAGAGGTTCAAGAATCAATCGCCCGTGTATGGCTTGTACGAAACCTCTTAGAGTCAGAGGAGGAATTCCACACACCCACATACGCGGACAGTCTCTTAACCCGGTATGAGCTGCCTTACCTTGGCCTTAACCTACCAGAAGGCGTTTTGAAGAGGGTCTACGCAGAGAACTTTCAAAGGTTATGGGGTGAAGAGCCTAAACGAGTAGATTTAGCCGTAGCACAGGAGCTATGTGAAAGAAACGGTGGGAAGGCTGTAGCAAACGCTTTAAGGAAACTCAGTTTTTCAACTCTGAAGTAGCTTATTGCAATTTTTAAAACTGGCTCCTCGCCTATCTTGTTCTCTATCATCCAATGTAGAAGAAAGGTGTAAAATCTATACAATCCTCTCCCGATTTCACTCTTTATGGGCTTTAAGGACCATCGCAACGACTGGTTACTTCAGTCACCTCATCTTTAAAAGACCTGGATAAAACCACTTTTTCCCATGTTGTTGCTTCTCCTTGTCCCATACGTTAAGAATGACGACGGCTTCGTTCGCTACCCTTATGCACTCTTCCTCCCCAGCTCCTGGTTTAAAGATGTTGGAGCATCTGTTGGCGTAAACGGCACATACGGAACCCGCTCTGAGATTGAAAAGATTACTTAAAACGAACAACGTCGCCGTTTCCATCTCAAAGTTGAGAACATTGGCTCTTCGCAGGTTTTGGATTAAACCATTGGTTTCTAATCTATGAAAGCCCCTGGAAGCAGGTCTTCCCTGTCCCGCGTAAAAATCAGAGGTCGTCGCTGTAATCCCTAAATGGTATCGGATTCCCAAGGACTCAGCAGCCTCTACAAGAGCCAACAGGGTTTCGTAGCTTGAGTTGGCTGGGTACTCGGGTATGACATAGCTTTGGCTTGTTCCATCTAAGCGAACCGCTGAAGTTGATATAATGACTTCACCGCATCCAATGTCCTCCTGTATGGCACCTGTACTTCCGACCCTGATAAGGGTGTGAACACCCAGGTTAGCGACCTCGTTGACGACTATCGCCATGCTTGAGGGACCTATTCCGCTTGAGATAGCTGATAACTCAACGCCCTTGTATCGCCCAGTGAAGGACCTGAATTCCCTATGATACGCTACTTCCCGGGCGTCATCCCAGAACTCCGCGATCCTAACCGCTCTTTCAGGAGCTCCTGGGATGAGAAGGAACCTCGCAAGCTCTCCTGGTTTAACGTTGATGTGGTACCGTCTTCCCTCTTCATTAATGACTTTGTCTGAGGAAGGTGAAACCATTCAAACCCCGTTTATAAAATAACGATGTTGAAGAGCTTAAGCCTTTAAAGGAATGGACTACACTCAGTCTAACTCACTAGTTTACAGGATGGTTAGAGTACCTTTTTCACCTGTACTAACCCGATGTTTGGTTACCTGGTAAATATGGTTTCTCTTACTTGTCAGTGTCTTCAAGCGAACAAGCCTATTCTAGTTATGTCAGAAAAGAGAAAAGAGTTGAAGCCTTTAAATAATCCTGAAAATGTGAATAACCGTTTTAAACGGCTTCCTACCCGTGTATCATGGTGACGAAGGATTTGGTTGAAGAGATCAGGGAGTTAGAGCAGGTAGAGCAAGAGGAAAGGACTTTAGGGGATGGGATTGCATACACCTCCTCGAACTCCGTAACAAAGAAGCCGCTTGAGTATTACCTTAAGCATATCGATTCCTCTCCATGTCAGGTTGAGGAGATCGTGGCTTGGAGGGTAGACTCGGGCGGAGACCTCTACAACTGCCTGAAGGCTAAGGTCTACAAGGATAAAATTTACCCCGCCATCATACCGGCTATGCTGGGAACGATCAGGAGAGCTTCCATAGGCTATTTCCTCTCGGACAAGGGGGTATTCCATGTAAATACAGTCACAACACCGACAGGACTGGAACTTGTTTCAGGAAGTGGTACAATCGGGATTGAAGAGGGAAAGCTTATGCCGCACATCCACATCGCCGTAGCAGACCATGCTGGAAACGCCTATGGTGGACATCTCTTCCCAGGAACCATAGTGAAAGAGTACGTAGAAGGCTTCATCATCAAACTGAAAGATATTAAATTCGAGAGGGTTTGGCATGAGCCGATCAAGTCTTGGAGACTCCACTTTATCAAAACGGAGTAACTTTTTTACCTCCTAACCGGCTAGTCGAAGCATTTTTCACTAATGTTATTAAACACTAATGTAAAATTAACGGAGAATTGATTCACGGATTTCTGATACGTCTTAGAAACTTGGTTTTACCACGTCTCTCGGAAGTTGACTGAATGGACGCCTTAAAGTTGGTAGCGTAGGATTTAAAAGCAATGTGCAAACCACATAATAACCAAATATTAAGAGGGTGTGTGAATTAGGATATGGCAGTCGAAGCCTTCGAGAGAGTATTCCTAGACGCTATGAGGAAAAGCTTAACAGAGGTAATAAACGACCTTGCTTTTCAAGAGCATGTAATGAAGAAGGTTACCGATGCGCTCTTTAGAAAAGGCTTTTCAAAGGGGAAGGTTCTTGACCATTTAAACGACATCGTCACCTACGCTGCTGGTTCATTAGCCGCAGACATAGCGATAGGCGCTATAATGGAGGGAGCTGATGAGGAGCAAAGGCTTCAGAAGCTCGTCGCTGACGTGGCAGTTGAAGCAGGCGCGGAGAAGGGGATCTCAACCCTGTTGAAGCACTGCAACATCGAGGCTGCTAAACAAAGGTTTGGAGAAGATGAGGTTGAGAAGATCGCTGAGAAGGTGACGACTACGTCCATCTACGATACTGATGAATTTAACCAATCCTGTGAAGGACTGAAGAAAGTAATAAAACAAGCCTTGCAATAAAAATGCATCCACTATGATTGCTAATCAAAACCATGAGGAGGAGACCGAACTTTTTCCATCCTCAGGTTTATAGGCGCATCGGTTAATTCAAAGATACTTTATTTACAATCCTAAAAGAGTAGTTTCCAACGGAAAAGAAGGATATAGCTCACAAGCTTATCTCTGTGAATTTACGTTTTTCACTTCCCTTTCTATGCCATTTTAGAAAAAGAGCTTTACACTGGTTCCTTCCAGAAAGCTTCGGTAAATCGCCTCTACAACCACTGTGTCCTTAAAGGAGTCATGTCCACTAGTTAGGGGTTCCTGGTCTTTAAGGATGCACTGGATGAAGTGTTCAGCTTCGTTTTTAAAGGACCAAGTCCAGCTTGCATATGGGACTTCCATTCTCTGGACGCTACCGGCCTTATACACGTAAACATCGGCTGGCACGTTGCGGAGTAAGGGCGGGGGTACTTTAACGTCAACCCAGCCGTGTTGGAAATAGACCTTAACTTCCTCATCCCAGAACCTGGATGATATGTGACCGGTTTCGAAGCTAACGTTGAAGTCTTCGTAACCTATAATAGAGTTGTTGTACCCATCGTGGAAAATTGAGTACCTAACCTCAACTGGGTCTCCGAGAAACCAGCGGAGGAGGTTAATGTCATGGCAGAAAACATTATTAAAACCGTAAAACCTCTGTACCTGGTCTTCCGGAAGCCATTTTGGTGGTCTACGGTCAGCTTTTGGATAAGTTTCATCTGTGGTGACCATGGGCTCATCGATGTTGCAGACCCATTCGCCTCCGAAGTCGTGGACGCGGACGAAAGTGATCCGACCGAGCTCCTGTGAGACCCTTAGCGCATCGATAACCTCCTTGGCTCTGATGCAACCCGGGTCGTAACGCTTCATGTAGGCAATCATGAGCTTCCTACCTGCTTTTTCAGAAGCGTTTACCATGCTCCTTGCATCCTCAACGTTCGTGGCCATCGGCTTCTCTGTATAGCAGTGTTTACCTGACTTCAAGAGGTCTATGGCTATTGGGGCGTGAAGGTCGTCGTTTGTAATGCTGACGACGGCGTCGATGTCCTCTAAAGGCATCAGTTCTTCATGAGACCTATAGTAACGTGGAATACCGTGTTTACCCGCCACAGCCTTCCCAAGCTTTTCCCGGAGTTCACATAAGGCTACGATCTCACAGTCATCCAGCTTTAGGAAGTTGGGTAGGTGCACCCTTTGACCCATCCAACCGCAACCGAGGAAAGCCAGCCTTACTTTTCCGACCAAGCTTCCCCTCACTCCGAACTACTTTGAAAGAACCTCGGAAGCCATTTTTTGATAGGCTGAAACGAGCACACCCTTAGCGCAGTTTATGGCCGCCTCACTCGTCTGACGCTCCTCAGGTCTCACCTCGAAGCTCACCATCCTCCTGTAACCGATGTTATACAGTGTTTTCAGGAGTGTTTTAACATCGTTCACTGTGTTCACGGCGCCTTCCGTATAGAAGGTTGGGTGACTGTCCACGTACTTATCACCAACCCGCTTGGCACATCCGATGTGTACATGTGTCAAGAAGTCCCTAGCCTTCTCCAAAACCTCCGGGGCTTCGTTAAGCATAGGGGCGTGGCTTAAGTCCCATAAAACTCCTATGTTTTCATATCTCCGTCTAACGTTGTCCACGATGTCCACAGCCTCATCTAGAGGTCCGATAAGCAGCTTTTTATCATAATCCCTATCGAAGGGTTCGATGAGGATGGTGACATTTAGCCTAGCAGCTTTGTCACAGATCAGGTTTAGGGAATCGATGAGGAGTTCCTTGGCTTGACCCCTCTTGTCGACCCCTGGGTCTGGGCCTGAGCATAGGGCAACTGTTTGTATACCCCGTTTAGCCGCGATATCGACCTCCCGAATCACGTAGTTTACAGCCTTCTGACGAGCCTCTTCTTCAAGAGCGTTGATGTCAAGTTTACCCATGAGTAGGTCTGGCTGCAGACCTCTACCAACCGTCTTCTCAGCGAGCAGGGGTTTAACAGAGTTCCACTGGGCATCCGTGAGGTTACATACCTCTACGCCTTCAAAGAAGGCGTCTTCAGCGAGCGTTCGGAGGTAACCGCAAACATCCCCCTCCCCCTTCATCATAGAGGGGTAAGCCATGAAGCTTACGATGCCGGTTTTCCAAGGGAAAACCGCGGACAGCTTGAGTCCCTTGTGGGAGAGAAAAACGGCGAACATGCTTAGAACCCACCGAGGGGTTAGACCCTTCGAGCTTTATCTAAGGGTCTAACCTTGAGTACATCGGGGTTTACTAGGAAAGGAGGCATCTCACCCTTAAGGACGGCTACGACGTTCTTCGCCGCTACCTCAGCCATCTTGGACCGTGCCTCCATCGTGGCGCTTGCGATATGAGGTGCCAAGACAACGTTGTCAAGTTCCAGTAACGGGTTTTCAGGGTCAATAGGCTCCTTCTCGAAGACGTCGATACCAGCCGCAGTGATCCATTTCTCCTTTAACGCTTTAGCTAAAGCTTTCTCATCAACAACCGCGCCTCGGGCTGTGTTTATCAGGTAAGCCGTTGGTTTCATCAGCCTAAGCTCTTTCTCACCAATCATATGGTATGTCTCCTTTGTCAGAGCCACATGAATGCTTACAAAGTCCGCTTCTTTAAGGAGTTGGTCAAGGGGTCGATACTCTACCCCCAACTCTTTCTCCCTCTCAGATGGTGGCTTAAAGATGTCGTAGTAAAGGCATCTCATGCCGAAGCCCTTAGCCCTTAATGCCAAAGCAGCACCGATCCTACCGATTCCAATTATGCCTAAAGTTTTACCATAAACACCACTGCCGAGCATGAAGGTCGGTATCCAACCGATCTTCCACTGCCGCGCGCGGATGAATCTATCCGCCTCGGTAATCCTCCGCGCCGCAGTCATAAGAAGGGTCCATGCGAAGTCAGCTGTGGCTTCTGTTAAAACACCTGGGGTGTAGGTTACATATATTCCCCTCTTCGTAGCCTCGGGTACATCAACATGCTCGTAGCCAACACTCATAGTGCTTACGACTACAAGTTTGGGAGCAGCGTCCATAAGCTCACCGTCGATCTTATCTGTGAGGAGGCATAGAAGCCCGTCTAAACCCTTTACCTTCTCCATTAACTCCATCCTTGATGGAGGTCCCTCACCGGGGTAAACTTCAACATCGCATGCCTCCCTTAGCACTTCGAGGTAGGGCGGTAGTAGACGCCGTGTGACAAAAACCTTTGGTCTCACCATCCAAATCACCTGAACTGCTATAAATCCCCAAGACTTAAATATGTTTTGACTTTTTTCAAGACCCGTTTTCTACGGATAATCGCCTTTAAAGTAGAAGGAGTATAGGGGTCATCAGCAGCGCGGTCATGTTTGTGAGCTTCATAAATATGTTAAGGGATGGACCAGCAACGTCCTTTAACGGGTCGCCGACGGTGTCACCGATTACAGCCGCGGTGTGTGTTGGCGTTCCCTTCATCCAGAATTGCCTCTCAACGTATTTCTTCGCGTTATCCCACATGCCTCCACTGAAGGTGAAGAAAGGCGAAAGCAGGGCTGATGTAGCTAATCCCCCTAGTAGCATGGCGCCTAAAGCGTATTTTCCTAGCAGGAGTCCTACAGCGATGGGTGCAACAACAGCTAGCATACCAGGCGCAATCATCCCCACGAGCGCTTTCCTAGTCCCAATGTCCACGCAACGTGCATAGTCAGGTTTGGCTTTACCTTGAATGATCGCCGGGTTCTCCCTTAGTTGACGTCTCACTTCGTCCACCATTCGATAGGCGTTTTTCCCAGTAGCCCCAATCGCGAGGGAAGAGAATAGGAAGGGGAAAGCCGCTCCTAAAAGGAGTCCTATGAGGATGACGGGGCTTAGAAGACTGAGGCTGATTGATTGGAACTGCACGATTTCACCGTAGGTGGTGAAGATCACTATAGTAGACACCGTGGCTGATGCCGTAGCGAAAGCTTTTGTATAAGCCTTTGTGGTGTTACCCATAGCATCGAGCTCTTCCAGTGCTCCTCCATTTTGCACCCTTACGCCAGACATCTCAGCTATGCCAGCCGCGTTGTCGGTTATAGGCCCAAAGGTGTCGCTTGACATGATTATGCCTATGGCTAGGTCTGTTCCGAGATTCGCTGCGACGATGCCGTAAAGCGAACCATTAGTTATGAAGTAGGAGAAAAGTATGACGGCTAAGACGACTAGAAATGGTAGGAATGGGCTTTGAAATGCGTAGGATAATCCTGTGATAATATTAATAGCTGCTCCCCGCTCCGAGGACTCCGCCATTCTTCTCACAGGTCCTCCATTCACTCCTGTATAGTACTGTACGACTAGGCAAACCGCGAGACTTGCCACTAAGCCGCTTACCACGGCGTAGAACACGGTTACATCATGAAGCAACGCTGTAACAGATAGAAACGCCCCTAGTATGCAGAAGATCGTGGTTGTGAAGAGACCGATGTTGAAAGACATGATAGGTTTCGTCTTTCGCAAAACTATGATTACGAGTACTCCTAATATGGTTGCTAATACCCCTGAGGCTCCAAGCACTAGGGGGAACATTAAAGCGTTTACTCCTAGCTGGCTGAGCAGTATAGTGCCTAGAATCATTGAGGTGATATAGTCATCGCTTATGGATTCAAAGAGGTCAGAGCCTCTTCCAGCGCAGTCACCGACGTTATCACCAACTTGATCAGCGATTACCGCGGGGTTGCGGGGGTCATCTTCGCGGATGCGGTTCTCTATCTTACCAACTAGGTCAGCCGCCATGTCAGCTGCTTTGGTGAAAATGCCTCCGCCTAGTTGGGCGAACAGAGCCGTTAGACTGGCACCGAAGCCGAAGGCGATTATTAAGTTTGGGTCTTGATAGAGCCAAATAAGCAGGGTAACTCCGAGGAGGCTTAATCCTACAACTGAGAGTCCCATTACGGCACCGCCTTTGAAAGCGAGCGTGAATGCCTTTGTTGAAGAGATTCCTGCGGCGTTGGCGGTTCTTACGTTGGCTTTTATGGCAACCCGTAAACCGACATAGGCTGCTAGTAGGGAAAGAGAGGCGCCGAATATGAAGGCGAGAACCACCCTAATATCTTTAAAAAAGATGACTAATGGAATGATCATTAACGCGGTAAAGATTGTGATGGTTCCATACTGCCTTTTTATGAAGGCTTTGACGCCCTCTTGGATGTAACCTGCGATTTCAAGCATTTGCGGCGTTCCAGTAGGCTCCTTGTCGATGGACCAGGCTAGGAGAGCGACGGCGAACATCGCAAGGGTTCCCCCTGCCAAAGGAATCCATATTAGGTCCATCTACCACCGCTTCCCACTCCTTAGTCTTCACGGTAATTTTCACCGCGTCGAAACCGGTCTTCACATACAGTTTAGGCTCCTACTTATAAACATAGCATAGAAGATTTACTTTCCAATTTGCAAAGGGGTGCAAAACTCATCGTAGAAAACAACGTTTTAACGTTTAGGTTTCTACTTTAACACTTCTAAAACCTCTGGGTTAACGATGTTTCTCGGAATTTCGCCTATTAAGGCTTGAACTACGTCTGTTGCCACCGTGACAGCCATATCTCTTAAGGTTTCCTTTGTGTGGGCTGCCATATGTGGAGTGACTACCACATTATCCATTTTAAACAAGGGGTTCTCGGGGTCGGGTGGTTCCTTACTAAAGACATCTAGGGCCGCGCCAGCTAGCCTACCCAAAGCCAAGGCTTTAACTAAAGCCGATTCATCGATGACACCGCCTCTCGCAGCGTTAATGAGGAAGGCTTCCTTCTTCATGAGGCTGAGTTCTTCCTCACCGAGCAGTCCGTGGGTTTCCTTCGTTAACGGCACATGGATGGTGACGAAGTCTGAAAGACTCAACAGGGTTTTGAGGTCTACGATCTCAACGTTTAAATCCTCGGCAGGGCTGGCGGTGACATACGGGTCGTAGGCTAAGATTCGCATCTTGAAGCCATAAGCCCTTTTAGCTACCCTACGCCCTATCCTCCCAAGCCCAATGATACCGAGTGTTTTACCGTATACATTTGTTCCTATACACTCATACCGGAACTTCCACTCTGCTCTGGTTCTCAGGGCGTGGTCTGCTTGAGCTATCCTCCGAGCTGAAGCGATTATTAAGCCGAAGGTATGGTCGGCTACAGCTTCACTGTTTACATCGGGTGTATAGACAACGATGACTCCACGCTTAGTCGCTGCTTCAACATCAACGTTGTCGACGCCTACGCCATGCCGTCCAACAACCCTCAGATTTAAAGCGTTGCTGAGAACACCTACGGTGATTCTGCCTAAGGCCCTTATGATGATCGCGTCTACATCCCTACTTTCCCTGATTAAGGTTTCTTCTGACGTCCCGGAGGCGAAGACGACCTCACCTGCACCTTCGAGAATTTTCAACCCGGCTTCATCGATCTTCTCCGTAACCAAGAACTTGAACCTATCTACCGTGAACACCCCTCCAACATGATTTACGCGGGTATGAGTGCTAAAGATTAATATAATCGTAACGGTGCTCATCTACTGAGACTCAATCCGTCAAGTTTAAATCCGTTTCTAGTTAAGGTTGTCTGATGCTTGGCGTAAGTAACCTTAAAGCACACTTCGCACGGTGTTTATATGGATGAGAACGTTCTAAACAGCTACATAAGGGCTGGTAGAATCGCTGCTGAAATTCGAATGGAAGCTGAAAAGGTTGTAACTGAAGGCGTTAAGGTTTTTAATATCTGTGAGCGGCTTGAAACCCTCATATCCAATAAGGGCGGCAGATCAGCCTTCCCATGCAATGTATGTATAAACGATGTTGCAGCCCATGACACGGCGGCAGTGGACGACCCTAGGGTGATACCATGGGGTTCAGTTGTGAAAGTTGATATAGGCGTCCATGTGGACGGTTACATCGCTGACACAGCCACCACCATAGTCTTCAACGAAAAGTTTGAAGCCTTAAAGTATGCCGTTGAAGATGCCCTTGAGAAAGCCGTTAAGGCTATCGGTCCAGGGGTTCATGTAGGGCAGATTGGGGACATAATTGAGCCCACCGTGAAGAAACATGGGTTCAAGCCAATTTGGAATCTTTCCGGGCATGAGGTTAAGAGATACACTATACACGCGGGCGTTTCCATCCCAAATGTCAGCGGCCAAAATGGGAATCGGTTTCAGGTCGACGGTGTCTACGCTGTCGAACCCTTCGCTACACTAAATGAAGCCTCAGGTCAAGTTATAGGCTTATCTGATACACGGATATACCGCTGCACTCAGTATAGGAAGCAGCGAAGCGTAGACCATGACCTTCTACTCAGGAAGCTTTGGGATGAGCGGCGTGGCCTCCCCTTCGCCGAACGTTGGTTTAGAGGTTATAAACCAAGCCTTAGGTTTGGGAATGCATGGGATGTGCTTAAGGCTTCGAAATTCATCAGAGGCTACCAAGTATTAAGGGAGCGAAGCGGCTGTGTGGTTACGCAGGCTGAGCATACGGTCTTGATAACCAAGGATGACCGCGCTGTCTTAACCTAATCCCTTCTTTCATCTAGGTAGACCGATGACATAATCATTGGTTTACTGCATTTAGGGCAGTTCTCAGCCTCTTTAAGCACAAAGTCTCCCTTCTGGAAACCTCTGATCGTCTTGAAACCACACTGGATGCACTCCATTAATGTAAGAGTTCTAGACGGCTTACGATTCATCACAGCCATCGTCCTCCCCCTAGTCTGTGTGAGAAGATAGGTTGATATAGCAAACCCTAAAACTCCGAAGAGAAGGTAGTAAAGTCCCTGATCGTATCTTCCACGAGAGTAGGCGTCAGTTGATAGGTATAGAAGAAATATCGATAACGTGAAAAGCATGAAGACGACGGCGAAGAGGGTTGTCAGAACCCCAACGCCTTTACTAGGACTACCCTCAGCCATAAACATCCCCCGACGGCTCACTATTTACTGTCCAATACCTCCTGTGTTACCGACTCCGAGGACTACGACTAAATCGTTAACCGCTGCTTTCTCGGTGACTAGCCTCCGAACCCTGTTGATGGCTTCGTCGACGCCCTTATAGATGTCTTTCCTCATCAGGGTATATGCCTCCTGAATCGATTCTTTTATGAGAATCGCGTAGAGGGGAACTCCATGCTTCTTAACGGTTTCCTCGATCTTGTACTTGTCAACGCCGATGCCCCCGATGGCTGCACCGATACCCTCAGAGACATCACCCGTATTATCACCTTCAAACTTAACGGTTGCATCGACCATGATCACCACTGAAACCCTACCCGTGTTCTCGTCAAGAACTCGCTCTAAGGCATCTCCGAGCTTTCCAACGTTACCTCCTGGACCTTGAGCTTTTAAAACGATCAGCTTTCTATCGTTAAGAGATACATATGAAGCCAGCGTATCCTTAGCTATAAGCCTCTTCTCAGCGCCATACATGAGCTTGGCTGCGACGAGGGCGCCGGCGCCATCACCGATCGGTTGACCAAATTGAAAGGCATGAACAGTTCCCATAACCGCTTCTGCTTCCTGTATTATCATAGGAAGTTGGGCTTCAAGTTGATAGATGATGAAGATGCTCATTGTCTTTTTACCGTAGATGTAGTAATGTCTGACTAACCGGTAGAGGGTATTTAGGAAAAGGCTGTATTCAATGAGGTTTTCCAGGTTACTGATCTGGGCTTCGTCAGCAGATGGAACTAGCGCTTTTATTTCATTCCTCGATCTTTCATCACGGACATTCAATAAGTGTTCGATCTTTGGTATGATTCCCACTGGGTCTACGTTGTTAGGGGGTATCCAGAAGTATTCGAGGAACCGGTCAATGTCAGGGGTGATATCGCGGTCTAGGTTCGCGGAGCCTTTAAGCGTTTCAATCGTGATTCTCCTAGCCTCATCCTTTAAAACCTTTAACCTCTTAAGGGATGAATCGATATGCCTCAGCATGGTCCAAGACTGCATCCGCTGACCGTAGAACATGGTGAAGACGAAGAGGAGGATGAAAAGCATCTGAATGATCATGCCGACGATGTCTCCTTCCCCCGAAGGAAGGATTTGGCTAAGGTCTGTTAATCCAACCAAGTACGTTAAGGAGGACATGTGTGTTCCGTTCTCCCACTACATAAAAATGCTCTTATATTTAAGTGATTAGTATTTCCGTTCACGGACATCTGAAGGTTGCTGAAAGTAGTGGGTCGCTAACATTTCCCACCTCACGTAGGCTTCCGCACTACAGAGGCAGGAAACGTGGTATGGTTTGACTTCCGCGTTCGGAACGAGAGCGGGTAGGACCCACACCCTATGGTCAGCGACCCAAAAACCTAAATTTTAAAAGCCTCCTTTAAACATTTCCCAAGCAATCTTTTTATCATACATGAATCAATGAGACCCTGTAAGCGCCTCGGTAGCTCAGCTGGCAGAGCAACAGTCTCGTAAGCTGTAGGTCGAGGGTTCAAATCCCTCCCGAGGCTCCATAAAAGAAGAAAAATAATCTATCTATATTTTGGCGAAATAGCCATGATTCAACGTCAAATTCGAGATTTCTTACCCACGTAAGTGTGGTGTTTGAAGCCTCGGAAAGCCGAGGTCGTGACGAACTACGCCTGTGCGTGCTCTCTCAGACCATCATGCGCTAATCCACTGACAACAGTTAAAATAAGCTAGCTGAAACTAATGTCTTGTGCACAGAATTAAGGTCAGATTCGGCCAAGCAGCCTTAACGAATTCAAGGCCACAATGAGAGCGTTGCCCTCATGAATGACAGATGCTATCACAGGACCTATGAACCCCTGAGTAGATAAGAATAATCCAGTTACATTAACACACAAAGCGAAAATGACATTCTGTTTCACTATAGATAACACTTTTCTACTCAAATGCATAGTCTTAGCAACTTTACTCAAGTCATCTGTCATTAGAACAATTCCAGCTGTCTCCATCGCCACATCTGTTCCAGTAATACCCATTGCTATCCCGACGTTTGCAGAAGCTAAGGCTGGGGCGTCGTTGATGCCATCGCCAACAACGATGACGCGGTTTCCCTCTCTTCTATACTCTTCAACATACTTCACCTTGTCCTCCGGAAGAAGGTTGGCATGCACCTCACCTATTCCGACTTGACTGGCCGCTTTTCTGGCAACTGGAAGCGTGTCTCCTGACAACATCACAACTTTTTCAACCCCCACCTGCTTTATCTTTGTGACATCGTTTTTGACCCCCTCCCTTAAAGTGTCAGCTATACTTATCAACCCCACAACATTCGTATCTTCTGCTACAACCACGACTGTCCGACCTAAAGCAGCTTCAACATTCATATAATTAACAGACTCATCATTCAACACAACACCATACTCGCCCATAAGGTTCAAGTTGCCCACGAGGATCGTGTGTCCAGAATGTTTTGCGACCATTCCATGACCAGGTTTCACCTGAAGCTCATCGGGGTAAGCAAAGACTACTCCATGTTCTCTTGCCTTATCAATCACTGCTTTGGCTAGGGAGTGTTCAGATCTCTGTTCTGCTGTAGCAGCGATTGAAAGAACATCTGTGATGGTCTTGCCTCCGAGAGGTTTTATATCTGCCACTTCAGGCTCGCCCAATGTGATTGTCCCTGTTTTATCTAGGATAACGACATTGCATCGCCCAACCTCTTCAAGATATGTTCCTGCCCGTATCAGTACACCGTTGCGAGTTGAGTTCCCCAACCCTGCTGCTACCGCCGTTGGCGTTGCCAGCGTTAACGCTCAGGGACATGAGATGACGAGCACAGCTGCTGTAGATATTAAGTTATTAATAACCAGCTGGGTAATGATGGCCACTGAAAGGATTATTGGTGCAAACCAGCGTGCATACCTGTCTGCAAGCCTCTCCACAGGTGCCTTTCTGAGCTGAGCTTCCTCAACCTGCCTAATGATATGTGCAAAGACTGTATCATTAGACTTTTTTGCTACGCGGATATCGAGTGTTCCATTCTCTAATATTGTATTCGCGTAGACGGTGGTTCCTATGAATTTCTCCGAAGGAACAGACTCACCTGTAATTATTGCTTGATTTGCCAAACCGTTTCCTTTCACAACAATGCCATCGACGGGAATCCTTTCGCCAGGATTCACATAAACTGTCTCATCCACTTTAACATCGTCAAGAGAGACTTCGATCTCCTTTCCATCTCTGTGGACGCGTGCAGTCATAGGCGCTGATTTGATTAGATTCTCTATTGCCCTTGAGGATCTGCCAGCAACATATTCTTCGAGCAGTCCCCCTCCATTCAGCATTATCACGACAACTGCTGCGGCAAGATACTCCCCCACCAGAACAGAAATCCATATGGCGAAGCTGGCTAAGATGTCAATACCGAAATTTCTGTGAAGAAGTGCTCTAACGGACTCTAAAATGATTAGTGATCCGCCTACAAGAGCTGCAATTAGAGATAAGATATCAGCCCAAAATTTTAGCTGAAGACCTGATATTTGAAGGAGACCGCTGACTACTGTTAGTGTTAGACAGAAGCCGAAGAGAGCCACATCTAATCTATTCATAGTTTAGTCGCCATTTTGTATTCTGAGTCATATAAGGCGGGCTATTGCTTCTTTGAGTTCTTGAATTGCTGCCTCTCCGCGTCCCTCTTTAATCGCCTTAGCAACGCATGTCTCAACATGATCCTCAAGCATTATCTGACTTATCTTGCCTAGAGCAGACTGCACAGCGGCAATCTGAAGAAGTATAGCTGGGCAGTCCTTGTCCTCTTGAACCATCTTAGATATTCCACGCACGTGGCCTTCTACCTTGGCAAGACGTTTTATGATGTCTTCGCTTTTCTTATGCATACTCACAGTAATATCCCCTCCATAGGGATGGGAGGAGTAGTTAATTAATTTTTTCTTTTGCGAAAACAAGCCGGATCCGAGTACAACTGGTTTCCCGACATATAATTGAAAAAGGAAATAGTACATATTTATTAGACGAGAGTGAAGATGAAATCAGTAGAGGATGGTGAAAATAGTTGAAATGGGTAACACGTGAACACGTTCACGTGGATAGAACAGCCTGTCCATGGCTGATTAAAAGATTTGTTGACCCTAGAGCAGAGTTCATCTTCGTGTCAACTGAGGAGGTTCTGGAGACATCCAAGAAGGAGAACGCCACTCCTTATGATGTCCAAGGTGTTGAACTGGGCCATCATGGCGAGAAATGTAGCTTTGACGCAATCATTGAAAAATATGAGATAAAGGATCTGGCAGTATTGGAATTGGCAAAAATTGTTCGCGCCGCTGACACAGGTAGAATGGAGGCTGCCCCAGAGGCGACTGGACTGGAAGCAGTTATGAGTGGAATCTCCATCATTGCCAAAGACGATCATGAGGCGGTAGAAAAGGCTGGTGTGGTATATGATGCGTTGTACACTAGAAGCAAGATGAGGCTTATAGAGGAGAAATTAAAGTCTGAAATTGAGAAGATGGATAGAGGACAACGCAGAGAGTTCTTGAGGAAGAAGCTACTTGAGAACCAGTAGCTAGCTCGATTGGAGGAGACTCTTAGCATTTGCTACGTTCTGGAGGGTCTAGCTGGCTCCAAAACTGATATTGTTGCTAGCCAGCTTACTAACTGATCTTTGGAAGCTATTGGACGATGAAACATAAGAGCTAGCCAAATCCACTAGTCAATGTAGTCAACATCGCTAGAGTCTCTGCCTTTCTCCGCTACGAAGTCGAGGATGTAAACGAGGATGTGAATCTATCCCGAGGCTCCATATAAGCATTTTTTTATAACCTTACTTCAAGGTAAAAATATTGAAAAGTCATTCACATATATGATATTATTGGACTAATGTTCCCCTGTTAGATGTAATGGATATCAACTCTTTATATCCTAGTTAAGGGTTCAAATCCCTTCCTAGCTTTCCAGATCACGTAACCAAGTAGAAAGTAGAAGAAAAAATAGGGTAATTTCTTAATGGAAAATCCTGAAGAAATTCACCTATATTCTCTTTGCAAGTATGGTTTCCCAGGTATCTGCGTGTCCTTCCTCGTCGCTTTGGATCTCCTCAAGCATAAGTCTTGTGGTTGTGTCTCCCACTTCAGAGCATAGTTTAACATGCTCCTTGTACTGTTTAATCGCACCATTCTCAGCGTCGAGGTCATCCTGTATCATTTTCCTAAGGTCTCCCCCTGTTTTCATAGGTCCAGGCTTTGTCGTCGGCAATCCTCCGAAATAGACAATCCTTTCCGAAAGCTTTTCCATATGCTCCATCTCATCCTTCGCTGTTGCGCTGAAGATTTCGATGATTGCTGGGCTTTCCAATCCCTCGGCCGTAAAGTGATGGTGTGAATACTGTATAATAGCAGCAATCTCCGCGGATAGGTCTGCGTTCAACGCGTCGATGATCCTCTGTCTATCCTTCTGGCTTAACAGGAAACTCATGCACATACCTCCAATCTTATAGATATCCCGTGACTGTATTTATACCTTGTCATAAACCTCATCTATACCGAAATAACTTCAGCTCTTAGAGGCGAAAAGTTTTTCATTCTTTACATATAGTCGAAGCCCTTTAACAGGAAAATAAATCTGCTTCCTCTAGTCGAAATATACCTAGGATGCATTATCTGCTACCGTGGCTCAGCTTCCATTCAACTCACTTAAGCCTAAGGGTTTCAAGGTTTGCCGGTGCTGTGGCTGGTAATCTATACATTCTTTGTATGGCATTGGCAACGCTAAGCGTCTTCGCCTCTTCACCGTGGCATACAACAATCCTCTCAGGTCTCGGAGCAAGCATTCGTATGTATCCGAGGATCTGGCGTCTATCTGAATGCCCGCTGAAACCTTCAACGGCTTCTACCCGCATGTTCACTTTATGAACCTGCATCTTACCTCCACTGTCTATGAGAGCGACATCCCTTAAACCATTCCTTATACGTCTTCCAAGAGTTCCCTCGATCTGATAGCTTACGAAGATCAGGGTATTATTCGCCTCAGGTGCCAGTTGCTTGAAGTATTCAACAGCAGGTCCTCCTTCAAGCATCCCAGATGTGGCTAAAATTATACACGGCTCACCAGCGATGATATGCGGTCTCTCCTCCGGATTATTGATGATGGTAAAGTACTCTGATTTGAAAGGGTTTACGTCTTCGTAGAGAATCTTATCCCGAAGCTCCCTAGCCATATACTCAGGATACGCGGTGTGGATCGCCGTGGCTTCGTTGATCATACCCTCAACGTAGACTGGGACCTCTATCAACTGTTTCCGCCGCATATACTCATCGATAACCATCATGATTTCCTGAGCCCGTCCTATAGCGGGGGTTGGGATGAGAACCTTTCCCCTCTTTTCCAGGGTTTCGTTGAGGAGTTTCACAAACCTCCCCTCAACCTCTTCCCTCAGAGGCATGACATCCTCCGAAGCCCCGTATGTTGATTCCACGATCAGGGTTTCAACTCTTGGAAAGCTTGAGGCTGAGGGGTCGAAGAGCATGGTCTTCCCATACTTGAAGTCCCCTGTGAAGACTATGTTGTGGAATCCTTCACCTATGTGAAGGTGTACTATCGAAGAGCCTAGTATATGCCCGGCATTCCACAGCTGCAGCTTCATGTCAGGGGCTATGTCGAGGACGAAGCCGTATCGAATAGGGGAGGCATGGAGCACCATCTCCCGTATGTCTTTCTGGTCATAGGGAGCCATCGCACCCTCCTTCGATAAGACGTCAAGGTAGTCAAGTTGCCCGAGGGTCATAAGGCTTAAAGTGGGCTCTGAGCAGTAAACTGGTCCATCGTAGCCGTACTTATAAAGGATCGGTAACACACCGCAGTGGTCAAGGTGGCTATGGGAGATCACAACGGCATCCAAGGAATCGAGGTTTAAGCCGTCAACGTTAAGATATGGGAAGACCATAGGGGGTCCAGGTGCACCCGGGTTTAAACCGCAATCAAGAAGAACCTTACTCTCCTTTGTCTGAACAAGTATGCATGACCTCCCAACTTCCCTGAAGCCTCCTAGACCAGTTAGTAAGACTTCCTTCGTCTTGAACACAGTTGGCCTGAAGACCATCTCTCCTATACCCATAAGGATTCTCTCCCGCTCCTTGCTCTCCGTGTACATCAGATGTCTGATGTTGGCTATGATCTTCGATGGTATAGGAGGGGTTCTTAGAACCCTTGGGCTCCACCTAGCTCTACGCATGATCTCCTGCAGGTTTGAACCATTAGTTCCTACGGCAAGACCAACCCTCTTAGCCTCTATTACCACCTCGCCGACCGTAGGGTCGAAGGTGACGTTCGTCACATCGGCTTCCTTGGGAATAACCTCCCTGATTATAGCCTCAGTTTCCTTCTCGGACCCTCTTATTGAAGGGTCGCTGCGGACGACGATTCTCTTCCTTATGAGGCTGACGATGCTCGGTATGACGTAGCTTTTCTCCGATAGAAGCACCTCAGGCTTCTTAGCGTATAGAGCCAGCTTCGCTCCTTCGAAGTTAATCCTCGTAATCTCAGCATCTCTAGGTACACGCTCCAGTATAATCTCCCGTATCTTTACAGACATGTCGTTGAACTGGCTCTTCAACCAACCACCGTTCTATGAAACCTTAACGAGAAGCGCCTTCTTTTCCTCCTCTGAGAGCTCTCTGTAACCACTCTTAGAGATCACGGCTACATCAAAGCTGTCTCCGCTTGCGATGTCTCTTTTCATCGCCGAGTTCACAGCCTTCACGGCTAGAGGTAAAACTTCATCAACACTTAATTGGTCTTTATACTCATCCTCCAGTAACCCATAAGCTATAGGGGAACCAGATCCAGTTGAGAAACACTTCTCCTCTGTGACACTTCCGAAGGGGTCAAGTGCATACAGACGTGGACCAGAGTCGTCGACTCCACCTATTATCGCTTGTAAAGAGAGGGGGGCATACCTCTGACCGAAGAGAATGTTGGCGGCTAACCTAGCCGCAGTATTAATAGGCATAGGTCTACCATTGTGGAGTTTATAGAGGCTGGCGTTAGCTTTTAAGAGTTCAACCACGTTCTGTCCATGAGCAGCTGTGCCAGCTATGGTCATAGCCATGTGGTCTGCGACTTTAAACACCTTCTTACCATGTTTATGCGCAACATAGAAACCCATCGTTACACGGGTATCTGAGGAAAGGATAACACCGTCTTTACAGACGAGTCCTACAGTGGTCGTCCCAGTATGCATCAGCTCATGTCTACCCAAAGAGTGCATCAACGTTTCCCCCAGAAACGAAACAGTACTTCACCAACCGCTCCAAGAAATTGTCCTGTTAAACTCCCTAAGGGTCGTATTTTAATGTTACTATTCATCATTCAGCGCCTCCACTATTAAAAGTTTGACATGCCACATCATGTTATCCACCAGGTAGATCCAGTGAAAAATCTTCAGGGAAATTGTTGGATATAAAACCTAGGTTTCCTCTGTACCAGTCATAATCGCATTTAAGACATTGTGTAGTTTTAGGTTTTTCGGCAAACAGGTTTTCGACGACCCTAACAGGATTATCATCATCCCTAAGGCTATAAGGAATAGGGTTCCTGCATTGCGTACGGTAATTAGAAGGGACCACGCTATCCAAGAGAGAATTCCAAGTTTGACTACTACCACCCGTTTTCATCGTGGGTGAAAGATTTTTTATGCTTGCCCAACGTGTTTATGATTATCATAACTGTTGCTGGATGAGGTGGTCTCCGTGGCTCGGTATATCTTCATCACAGGCGGCGTCCTTTCTAGCGTTGGAAAGGGTATCGTCATGGCTTCCACTGGGAAGATGCTTCAAGTTAGGGGGTTCAGGGTTACCACAATAAAGATCGACCCCTACTTGAACGTGGATTGCGGTACAATGAACCCTTTTCAACATGGGGAAGTCTTCGTTACGGAAGATGGTGGAGAAATCGACTTAGACATGGGTCATTACGAGAGATTTTTAGACATGAACCTTCCCAAGGATCAGAACATCACCACTGGGCAAGTTTATTGGGCGGTTATTGAAGGGGAGCGTCGAGGAGACTACCTCGGTAAGTGCGTCCAGATCGTGCCTCACATCACCGATGAAATTAAAAGGCGTATTTCCACGGTGGCAAACCGTTCCCACGTTGAAATTATACTAACCGAGGTCGGTGGAACCGTTGGCGACATTGAGGGATTACCTTACCTTGAAGCCATACGCCAGTTCAGGGTTGAAAAAGGCTTTGAGAACACACTCTACATACACGTAGCCTTAGTCCCAGTCCTAGACGTGACAGGGGAGGAGAAGACTAAACCCCTTCAACATAGTGTAAACGAACTCCGCCGTATAGGGATACAACCCGATGTCATCGTTGCCAGATGCCCTAGAATGATAGGTCCTGAGACGCGGGGGAAGATCGCTCTCTTCGGTACAATCCCTGAAGCCGCTGTCTTCTGCTCTTATAACGTCGACTGCATCTATGAGGTCCCTCTCATCCTTGACAAGCAGGGGATGGGTGAATACATCCTTAAAAGACTAGGTTTAGAAGCCAATAATCCGAACTGGTCACGGTGGGAAACCATTATCACCTCATTCCTCAAACCAGTTAACGAATTAAAGCTAGCTATGTGTGGAAAATACACTACTCTAGCAGACTCGTACATCAGCATCAACGAAGCTATAGGTCACGCGGGTGCCGCCTGCGGTGCCCGAGTAGACATTGACTTAATTGAAACAGAGCGTTTTGAGAAAGATAGCACCTCCTTGGATAAGCTACTGAACTACGACGGCATCCTCGTTCCCCCAGGTTTCGGCATGAGAGGAACCGAGGGGAAGATCCTAGTCACCAACTATGCGCGGGAGCAGAATATACCATTCTTAGGCGTATGCTTCGGTTTCCAGATGGCTATTGTAGCTTTTGCCCGTCATGTTTGCGGGCTTCAAAGAGCGAACAGCACGGAGAACGACCCTGAAACTCCGAACCCCATCCTCGACCTCATGCCTGAGCAGCGTGGTTTAGAGTATAAGGGGGCTACTATGAGGCTGGGGGCTCACGAGGTTATGATCAAGCCTGATACCATCGCCTATAATCTTTATAAGTCAAACGTCATCGTCGAACGTCACCGACATAGATGGGAGGTAAACCCCATCTTCTGGGATACTTTACAGAAACATGGAATGATTTTCTCGGGGATAAGTCCTGACAGTCGCCGAATCGAGGTATTCGAGCTGCCAAACCATTATTTCTATATGGGTACACAGTTCCACCCTGAGTTTAAAAGCCGCCCTGGTAAACCAGACCCAGCATACTATGGCTTCGTCAAAGCCTGCCTCGACAGGAAGCTTGGAAAACCTAAGCCTGATTTCTGAGAGTGTTCACATAGACCCTACTCTGGTAGGCTCATACAGAATATGTACGATTACAACCTTCTCGTTTCTTATGGCGAAGACCAGTACTCGGGGGCGAGATCTGAGGTTTTAACCCTGCTTAAATCGTTAGGCGACTCCAAGCCTAGGGTTGAGAGAACCTTAGCCAGAGGCATAATAGGGGTGAAGACAAGCCTAAACCCATTCAATGTTGTTCACGGACTTAGAAGCCTATTCAGAGAAAAACCTGAAATCTTCACCTTCTGCCTTAAATGGGTTCCCGTTGAGCTATGGTCTTTCTCAGACATGGAGTCCATGAAGATGGCTGTGAAGCAGCTCCGTGGCAGGATAGATGAAAGTGAAACATGGAGGATGACTGTTGAAAAGAGGCGGTATACGCTTTTCCATAAAAGCGAGATAATCAGGGAACTTGCTGCCCTCATCAACCGAAAGGTTGACCTTGAAAATTATGATAGGGAACTCAGGGTTGATATCCTCGGTAGATATGCCGGGCTATCTGTTTTAGGAAGAACTGATACTTTCTCCCTCGCAGCTCTATGCGTTTAGGGCTTCGATAAGGTAGAAACTAGTACAGTAAAACATCGGAGTACAGATGTTGGAAGGAAAAAAGAAGGGGGGGTGTAGCGTTTTTTTGGAGCGTCTAGACTTTTGCGGCCTCTCTCCACGTATGCCCACATTTAGGACATTTCCACATCTTAACGTGAAGTTTCGGACCCTTCTTGCTCTTCGGCGCTACATTCCACTCCTTTGTGGGCTTAGCCACTTCGGTCCCATCTTTCGGACACTTAGCCATGCAGAATTCCTCCATTTCCTTGGACATGGATTGCATGGTTACGGTATATAAGGTTTTCCATGCTTTCTCGCGTTAACGCTCTTTCGAAAGCACTTTAGCAAAGGGTTCAACCTGTTTAGGGATGTAGAAGCTGTAGGAGAAAACAGGGTTCATCTAACCGTCAAGTGTTGTGGCCACTCCGAGTTCTCTTGCCGTGGCAGATATTTGCCGCCAAGTCTCATCCTCGATGAAGATGCCTTCTCTCAGCCTCCTTTCCTCCTCCGCCAACTCAGGTTCACCTGGTATAAGGATCTCCGTGAACCCTGGTGCTTTCTTAGATAATTTAATGGCTTGGATAGCGTTGTCAACTCTCTCCTTGAACCTTTCTACAGGTGTGAAGCAAGCGATGTTTACGACAATCGCGAAGACGCCGTTGCCGCCCTTAAATTCCTTACTCGAGGCACATCCGACTCCTGTGAGAGCGCCGCTCATGAGGTCTATGAAGAGCCCTAAGCCGAAACCTTTGTAGCCGAGGTTTCCACCAAGGGGTAGGATGGCTCCTCCTCGGTAAAAGTCTGCTGGGTCATCCGTCGGTTTACCGTCCTTGTCGATTATCCAGCCTAGGGGAACCTTCTCGCCTCTACGCATCTTCACCCTAACCTTACCCTCAGCTACAGCGCCTGTCGATATATCGAGGACGAAGGGTTTCGCAGTCCCAGTGGGGATGGCTACGCTTATGGGGCTAGGGTTAAGCATGCGATCGATTCCACCGAAGGGTGCGACTAGTGGGAAGCTGTTCGTCACCATGATCCCGATCATGTCGTGGGCTAAAGCCATCATTGTGTAATCGGCCAGCCTACCAACATGGTTGCAGTTTAAGACACCAACGGCACCAATCCCAGTGTTAGTAGCCTTATCCAAGGCGACTTCCATAGACCTTGTGGCGACAACCTGACCGAAACCCCAGTTACCGTTGATCGAAGCCGTTGAAGGTGTTTCAGCGGCGACTTCGACTTTAGCTCCAGGTTTTATCCTGCCTTCCCTAACCGCGCGAACGTACTCCGGTATCCTTAAGACACCGTGTGAATCGTGCCCA
This sequence comes from uncultured Candidatus Bathyarchaeia archaeon, assembly GCA_964396445.1. Taxonomy (GTDB): domain Archaea; phylum Thermoproteota; class CALKCG01; order B24; family JAWCPE01; genus CAYNFI01. The sequence continues at coordinate 28,659 of CAYNFI010000007.1, read as the reverse complement.
GTTAGATTCGCCTTAACCAACAGTTCTGTTACGATCTGAGCTTCATTATCCGGAGCGCCCACAGCTCTGAAGATGCTTAAACCAAGCTCTGTTAACTGCTCAATTGAAAACCTTGGCATACACGTATCACCCCGAACCTCACATACGTTTCTCATACTTCTAAATATCTATTACACTTCAAAGATAACCATTTGATGAACCTTAACCTCAGGTATGATACATGATGTGTAGGGTTTGTTGAAGAGGAATTCCAGGTTTTCTCTTGAGGGTGCTAGATAAACTCTTGTTGGGCAGGTTTCAGTTAAAATCTGCAGCTTTACATCCCTTGTTGGGTAGGCTTCCTCTATGTACTCAACGTGTTTCCCCCGACGTTGAGGCTGATAGTTTACGATGTGGGCTATGAGTCTTCCAGGTTGCTCCATGAGGGATACCTCCGAAGAGGGTGGCGCATTTGAGTTGACGAATCTTCTGGGTAGCAATAGTTTAAGGCAGTTCTCGACGATGGATTTGTACACATAGTATCCGTGTTGATAATAAGCTTGGAAGATGGGGCTGTAAACATATACAATGTTTTCACGCCGCGTAACCGCTGGATACGGGGATTTCCTGTCAACAGGACTTTGGAAATGTGATGTGAACGCCTTGAAGGTCCTGTTAAAATAGGGGTTATAAACCTCAGCGAGGGTTTCTGTACCATCCATTGGCTTAACGTAGGCGCCTCGTTCATACATGACAAAGTCAAGGTTTGGAAGCGTATGGGATAAAGTCTCCCCGAGATGAATGAAGTCTGGGCTATAAGTTGAGGGCTGCACGTATTTCACACCGATACCAGGGCATGAAAATTCCTTGGTCTCATGGTTTAAGGTAGCCTCATAGCTTAAGAGCAGCTTTCCCCGCGCATCTAGGAATCCCTGAAGCTTCGTAACTGTCTCTTCACTTATACGTCCGGTGTCTGGGAGTATGAGCACTTCGTATTTCTGAAAATCTTCTTCAGGGTCGATGATGTTGAACTGGTGTTTAAGCTCTAGAAGCATCTTCATAGCTCCCTCACTCGCTTCACTCATTTCTAGGCTTCCTTCGGGACTTTCCAGCACAAGGATGGCAACCTGTACCTTAGGCTTAGCGTCTACGCACCAAGGTTCTTTAGAAGCCACATCTCCGTAAACTGACCCTATGAGCGCGTAGACCGCTTCGTCTAGCTTACCCCTCGGGTGGAGCTGGTCTCCTATAGAGCATTTAGCTCCTCCAGCTAACATTGTAGCGCACTCATACTCCAGCTGTGCGCGGGTTTTAATCCCGCCAAAATCAGCCCAATTTTTATGGAAGCGTGCCGTCATCCCTAGGATTTCCATCCCTAAAGTGCGGCAGAATCTGAGGTAGTATGGGAAGTGATGGTATCCCCAGAACGCGGTTGGAAGCGACTCGATCTCGACATGTGTGTAGTACTTTTGTTCAGCCCTAAAGCAGACGGAGACTCTCGGGTTAAAGAAGAGTGAGGCCTCGGGCTTTACGTCGTGTACAATCTTCTCCATACGCTTAAGGAAGTTAGCCATTACCCTGGTTGTATGCTTTCGCAAATCTGCATCACTGCCTATATCCATGCCTAAGTTCGTCATCGAACTGCGGCAGGAGGGACATAGGCAACCTGGGCTTTTCTGTATAACGATGTCGAAGAAGACGCCGTCAACATCGTAGTTGCTGAGGACTTCCTTTGTTTGAGCGGCTACATAATCCACGTATGGTGAATTGTGGCATAACCAGTACCAGCCAGGTTCATAAGGTGCTGGCCTAGCTAAATACCCCTTTTGGTCGCATTGAAGCCATTCAGGATGTCTTTCACCCATGTAGTTGTCAACGCCTACGCTGATGTAGACCGGTGTCCCTATGCCTATTCCATGGCAGGTTTCCACCATTTGCCCGAGAAGGTCGATCTTTAAATGGGGATGCATCACACCAACTTTAGTTGGGTAATAGGACATACCATGATGGCATTTAGCGAAACAGGTAACCGAGTTAACTGAGGCGTTTTTTAAGGTTTGGGCGAACTCCTCAGCGTCGAAGTCCTGTCCTACATCCTCTATCAACGGCGACGTGTGGTAATCGAGATGGATTTGACGGAAACGAAGTTCCCGCATTCATTCACAACCTCGCTTGAGAAAGCGTAAAGTTTCTTAGAAGAGAAAAAAGTTTCGGTTACCCTTTAAAACTAAGTGATCAGCTTGGTATGAAGAGGTCTAGGCGTGTCGTCCCGAAGATGCTGTGTATGTCTATGTCCAAGGCGTCGAGGACTTGTTGAAATGTGTTTTGCACGTACTCCACGTATTTATCAACATCAACTTCGTCGAGGCTTGCGAGTTGGATGGGCTTTACGCCGGGGGTGCCTGAAACCTTTACGAAGGATATGATGTCCCCCGCCGTTACCCGCCTTCCTGTCTTTGCCAGTTGCTGCGCTGCTTTAACGTGTTGTGGGGTGGTCTTTACATAACCTTCTGGGGAACGGCTGATCATGATGTTGAAGGCGAGGTCTTGGAGGGAATACTCGCGTTTCTTAAGCTTTGAATAGCAGGTTTTAACAAGGTCATTGATTTTCTTTTTAGCTTCCTCGAAGCCCTCGATGGATTGAACCTCGCTGAGGATGGCGATCATATCGAAGAAAGCTTTCTTCAAGAATTCTGGGGTGTTCCTCTTCTTCCCAGTTAAACCCTTTATGTCAACGCTTCCATCGGGGAAAACACCCATGTAGTTCTTTTTCCTCAAGCTGAAAACCGCGTATCGGTATACTTTATCGATGTCGAGCTCCATTCCGAGGCTGACTTCAGACCATTCCATTAAGTCTCTTATCTGCTGAGAAGTCGGGGCTTCGAGGAATATTGAGTCTGTGTCTCCGTAGACAACGTCAACCCCTAGAGCTTGAGCTTTTTTCACGGTCTCCATGATAGCATATCTACCAATTGAAGCCGTAGCTTCAGCGACGGGTGGGCAGTAGAGGAAGAAGGCTTCTGAACCGAAAACACCATACGCGGCGTTGAGTAAAACCTTAAGGCTGTTGGATATCGTGTTATACCAGTCGGTTACAGGTTTAGGAAGCGTCTTATCCCTTGATTTAGGCTTATACCATTTCACCCTTAGGTCTTTTAAGGAACCTATCACAAGACTTGAAATTCCCCTCCGCTTCTTACATACCCAGTGGGTGGTATCTGGAACCTTATTCTCCATACATTCAGGGTGAGGGCAGCGCACGGTTTCAAAGCTGAGGTTGTACTGCTTGATGATGGATGGGTACATGGATTGGAAGTCTAGGACGGAGATGTTGAAGTATACCCCTGCTTTGGGCTCAATTACCTCCGCTCCCCGGTACTTCTTCCCCTCTATGATGGCCCTAGTTGTGGCTATACCCTTCGCGGAAAGCACATCCTCTGAACGTGGGATAAGCCAGTTTCTACGTCTATGCTCGTAGCGGAGGAGGTTTCTGATCCACCCTGAAACTCCCTGTCTTGAAAGGTCCTCCATAGGCATACGGCTGATCCTAGCTAAGACGAGAATAAGCTTCATGACAAGGTCGTTTTCCAATGATGTCAGCCTATACGTTAAATCAGCATCCCGTAGGCAGTAATCAGCGAGGTTTGTGTAAGAGAGCTCCGTCACCGGTTTCCCAAGCTCGACCTTCCCTATGCCTAGGAGGGATTCACCTATATCCGTAAGAGTTGTTTCCCTGTATTTTTGGCTGAAGGCATAGACCTGTATGGAACGATTAAAGAAGAATTTGTAAAGGTCTATGTGTACACCATTCTTGACAAGTGCAAAATCCCTTCCCAGCTCTATAGGTATCTGTTCCCTCGAAAAACCTAGATTCTCAGCTCTGTGGAAAAGGTAGCGTAAGTCGAAGTCGTCTCCGTTGAAAGTGATAACGAAGGGATAATCGAGGAGGGTTTTGAAAACACTCAACAGTAGGTCTGTTTCTCGGTCGTGGTATACAAGCTCTTCATCCACCGTTGCCGTACCTTCTTCAACTCCCCTCCTCCTCAGTATCAATATCCTCCTCCACCCATCTGAGCCGACTAAAGCAACGGCGATGACAGGGTCGTTGGCTTCCTCTGGGTTTGGAACCCTTGTAGCAACATCGGAAGCTACCTCGATGTCGAGAGCTACCCTCCTGAAACTTGGTGTAGGGCATTCGAGGAGGTTAACCCATCGCTGAATATGCTCCTGCAGCTCTCTAGGCTCCCTCTCGAAGAGCTTGGTAATGGACTTTAAAACCTCGGCTGGTGGTGTGTATTTCGCCTCAACGAGGCTTCCATCCTCGATGTCGTAGGGCATTCCCACCTTAATATCCCTGTCGAAGATGAAGTTCTCGTAGTACTTTATATCGGCTTCCCAAGCTTTTGGTAGGATATCCCTTATACATCCTGAAGGCCTGCCACCTATCGCTAAAGGGTCTTTAGCTACAACCTTTGTTAGAGTCTTCTCCTTATCCTCCAGCGGGTCAAACTTCACCACGGTTTCGAAGTGGTCGAAGCTTGGATGCTTCATAAGGGCCTCAAGTGTACTCAGCTCCTCTGGAGTTAAGTCTGAGAGACAATACGGCTGATGTCCTGTATTATCATACCATAGGTAAATCTTCTCTTCATCCTCGTTGTAAAGCTTAAGATATGCCTTACGCTTCCCCCCCTCGTAGGAGGCTGAAACCACGTATGACTTCCCCAGCTTCATTGGGGTCTGGACCTCAGGTTTAGTTACAGTGTTCTCCACCTTAGTTTCCTCGTGTTTAGTAGTTTCAACTGTGGGAGCTTCTTTCATAACGTCTTTAAGCTCCTTCTTCGCGTATATGAAGTCTTCAAGAGTTCTAGCAGGCATTCCCACCATCAACGTAAGCTTTTAATCAGTCTTAAAAGATCTCACTGTGACAGGTATATAGGTTGTTAGTCTCCTTATGCTCATCGTCACTATCTTCAAGTAAACCTAGGATAAATTCAGTGCTTACTGGGGACAGCGATGAACTCCTGAGAATTCCTATTAACGGTTATACTGGGAAGATAATGATGCATAATTTGAGTACACTGTCTATAACAGTGGAGCGGCGACATGCATAGGGGAAGTTGTGGTTAGGTCTTTAGGAGGGTTGGTATCGGATAAAATAGTGGAGTCGAAGCCTAGTATGTCACTGTGTAAAAGCCATCATCTAGACTTCCCCCCTTTGTCTCTTCATGAGGATCTTATGCAATGGTTAGGGAAGCTGTATTAGGAAATTAATAGTTTGAGTGGAGGTCAATGCTAAGCGAAGCCTTGGCTGTTGCCATTGAGACCTTGAGCTGGGTTGAGCTTGAAAACCTGAGCCCTAAGGCTGCGCTACATAGAACTGTGAAACAGCTTGGTGTTACTGATGTTGAGGCTACGCGGGCAGCGAATAGAATGGTCTTTGAGACCTTAAAGAGGCTAAACCTCATCGACCACTTCCTGAAGACGGTTGTTGATGAGGAGAGGCTTAACCAAACCCCCTTGGGTGTCAAGGCTTTCTTAAGAGTCTACATCTATGAGACAAGACTTAGTCCTCGAAGGATCACTGTACCCTTAACCTACGTTAAAGCAGCAAGGGAAATCCTAGGCTGGAAGGCTATGATGCCAGTTGAAGAAGACTTGGGAAGAATTCTTAATTTAAACGCGTCAAAGCCTATCCAAAACCTCCCTGAGTTCAAGAAGCTAAGCCTAACGACTTACAACACTGAATGGTTCGTAAAGTACTGTTTTAGGCTCCTTGGAAGGGTTCAAGCATTAGGTTTTTTAAAAAGCAGTATGATGACATTGCCAACATACTTAAGGCTTAACACATTAAGGGATGAGGAGGGTTTTCTCCTTGAGCAGGTGGGTAGGGAGGGACTTAAACTTAGAAAAGTCCCAGGGCTGGCTCACGTCTACGCGGTTACGGAAACAAAGGTCCCCATTGTAAGAACCGAGGCCTATAGAAGAGGGCTATTGAGCCTCGAAGATTTTTCAAGTTGCTATGCAGTTGAAGTCGCAGGGTTTAGGGAAGGTTTGAAGGTTTTAGATGTATGTGCGGCGCCTGGGGTGAAAACGAGCCACATGGCTCAACTCATGGCAAATAAAGGGTTAATCTGCTCTGTAGACAGCTCTAGGCGACGGGGGAGGCTATGGAAGATTGAGATAGAAAGGATGGGTGTTTCAAACGGTGAACTCATCATAGCTGATGCTCAAAGACTGCTGCCTATAGGCTTGGATGCAGATGTTGTTTTCATCGACCCACCATGCACAGGGACAGGTACCTTTGCGAGAAACCCTCACTTAAAGTGGAGTTTAAGCTACGACGATGTTCAAAGGTTTACTAGGGTTCAGTGGAAGATCATTGAAACATGCGCGAATTACGTGAAGGAGGGAGGGTTCCTAATCTACTCCACCAGTAGCATAACAGTGGAGGAAAACGAAATGCTTGTGGAGAAGTTCCTTAAACACCATCCTACTTTTGAACCTGTCAAGTTGGATTCCAGAATAGGCCTTCCAGCCCTTAGAGGTTTATCGATGTGTAAACGGCTTTACCCCCATATAAACAACAGTAACGGACTATTCATCGCTAAACTCGTAAAGAGGCTGTAGTGTGACGTTACCTCCAATGCATGCGATGGCTTTCGACCTGATGTGATCGTTACAGGCTGCGTTGCTGTTAACTGTGAATTCCAGCGCCTAGGGAACGGTGGAGGTTACGGGGATGAAGAAATTTTGGGACTCCATAAGAGATATTGTGATGTCCCTGTTATACCGACGGTTCATGACTGCCAATTTGTTGACATCGTGCCACGGGAATCACTTATACTAGGGTTCATATCATCCTTACCCCGAATAAGGTTTTGAAACGGGTTTAGGCGAGAGGGGTTTAGAGGGTATGGCTGAAGATATCCATGGTAATGTCGTTAGGGTGACGTTGTGTGGAGTTAAGCAGGCAGAGCTGGGGTTTCGGTTTATCCACCTCGGTCCAGCCCAAGTATGTGAAAAATGTAAGCTCTTCCATGTCTGCATGGGAAACCTCGAGGCGGGTAGGGTCTATAAGATTATGAAGGTTAGGGATAAAGCCTTTGCCTGCAAGTTGCATGAGGGAGGGGTGAGGGTTGTTGAAGTTAAAGAGGCTGAGATTTCTGGAGTTGTTAACGTGGGGATGGCTATAGAGGGTGCTTTAGTTACAGTGTACCCTCAAAACTGTGGTCGAAGAGGCTGTGAGAATTTCAGTGTATGCAACCCTGAAGGACTGGTTCCCGGTGATAAGTATAAGATAATCACTGTTAATGGAAGGACGTCATGCCCTGAAGGACGAACCCTATTAACCGTTTCGATGCTTAGAAAGTTAATGTAGGTAAAGGTTATTCAGCCACAGTTTTCGCTTTGACTACCGCTGGCTTAGAAGCCTCAGCTTCAGGCTTCTCAGTTCTCTCAGCTTTCAAAGGCTCAGGCTCTGGCTTAGGCTCAGGCTTAACCTCGACCTTCCTCGTAAATGTCTCAATGAAGGTTGTTTTATTTACTTCAGGGAAGAACTTTTCAAAATCCACGGCTAAACCGCGTTTTATTATCTGTAACCCATCTGTGAGGAATGCTTCTTCCGGGACTGTGATCCGTGCCTCTCCCCCCCTCATCCCCACCGTAAGCTTCTCGGTTGCCACTGATGGGATACGTCTGTGGATGAGTGCCTTCATCCTCTCCTCTCTAACCTTGAGTGCCTTCCTAACTGTAACCTCGTATACTATAGTTTTACCAGCGAGTATGGGGTTGAAATCAACTTGCACGCGCCCAGCTCCTACAGACCTTACAACACCTGTTCTACCATCGACTTCAACCTGCATACCTGTTCTAGGCTGGACATCTCTAGCCATGAACTTCCTCAGTGGGATAAGCTTGATCTTAGCTGGGTCCCTCGGACCTAACCCCTTCTCCGGTGGAACCTCGATGCTACTAGGCTTCCCCTCCTCTACGCCAACAAGAGCTTCATCGAGTCCCTTCAGTACCCAGCCTTCGCCGACGACGACGAGTATAGGTTCGTAAAGTGTGCCGCTGCGGTAGAGTCCCTGCTTCCTCGCCTCTTCCTCTAAGGTTGTGTCAAAGATATCTCCTGTTTCCTTAACCCTCGCGGCGTAGTCGAGGAGGATGAAGTCACCCCTCTGAATAGGCAAAGCTTTAACACTCCGAAATTTAGCTGGTTTTATAAAGCCTTGCAAGCATGGTTTAAACCTTTCCCAGCCTGATATCCGGCATGCCGTTAAGGCTGATAAAGGCGTAGAAACCCCGACTGGCAGGTCCAGGGTTCAGTACAAGCGTGTTACCGACCTTGTCAACCCCCCTCCTTTCATGCATATGTCCGCAAACAGTGATCAAAGGAACCTGTTGCTCGATGAACCTCCGCACCGCTATGCTTCCAACATGCGGCCCTAAGGGAGTTACTAAGTCAAGCTCCGTATCCTTCGGTGGCATATGAGTTATGAAAACAAGCTTTCCATCGGCTTTCAAGGAGGTTAAACTCGTCCTCAACGTTTCCGTAAACTGTTCTTCACCTTGCTCAAAGGGAGTTTTAAAAGGGCTCGTCACGCCTCCTCCAACGCCGAGGATGTAGAAGCCTTGTACACTCCTAGGTTTTCCATGTACACAATGGGCGTTGTTAAGGGAGTCGACTTCAGTAAGGGATGGAGGGTCGCAGTTACCGGGTATGAAGAAAGTTGGGTATGGGTGGAAGACCTTAAGCATCTTTATGGCATCGTCTAATGTACCAAACCCACTCATCGTCTTACCTGTAATGTCCCCAGCTATTACCACGATGTCCACACCTTCACCCCAAGCTCTATTTCTCAGTTTCTCCGCTGAACCTATGTCTCCATGGATATCTGTGATAGCTAATATTTTCATACCTAGATCCACCTATGGTTTTACTGGTACTTTATTTGGAAAACCTGGAATTCGCCGGTGTATGGTTCCTCCGTGAAATCGACGCTGAGGATAACCGCGCCTTCAGGTCCAATCCTGCACCATCGAAGCATTTCATCAACCTTATCCTTTTCACCTTCAAAGACAGCCTCAACCCTGCCATCGCGGAGGTTTCTAACCCAGCCGCGTATCCCAAGCCTCACAGCCATCCGTTGAGTGTTCACCCTGAAGAAGACGCCTTGAACCATACCTGAGATGTAAACGTGCACCCTTGCCATCCGCTTGGTCAAAGCTTGGATCATTCCAAGCCTAAAGGTGTTTTAAGGCTTCTTCCAACGCTGAGCCAACATCAACCGAGTAACCAAGCTTCAACAGGGAGCCTTCAAGGGCTTTAACCGTCGCCGTGACTTCTCTAGAGGAAACCACGCCCATGCTTCCGATCCTGAAGACTTTTTCCCTTATAACCCCTACCCCAGAAGCTATGACCACGTTATACCTCTCCATCATGGTCTTCACCAGTGAGACCAGGTCTATGGTCTGAGGCTTATGGACGGCGACGACGGTGTTTGAGCGGTCGGCTTTATCCCTTGGAAATGGTTGAAGCCCAAGCCTTTCAACAGCGTGGTAGAAAGCTTCAGCGCATCTCCTATGTCGCTCAAACCTTTTCTCCAAGCCTTCTTCCATAACCATGTCTAAGGCCTCGTTGAGGGCGTAGAATAGGGGTAGGCTCGGTGTGTACGGGGTTTCACCCCGCTCCATGTAGGTTAGGTAGTCGCTTAAGTTGAAGTAGCTTGTCCGAGCTGGTTTCCTTTTCACTAGGTCAACCACTCTATCACTGACGGATACGAGGGCTAAACCAGGTGGGCAGGCTAGGCATTTCTGGCTTGCTGTAGCACATACGTCTATACCCCATTCATCCACGGGTAACTTGTCGCCGCCGAGTATGGAAATGGCGTCCACGATGAGGAAGATGCCTCTCTCCTTGGTGAATTTCCCGATCTCACGTAGCTCCCGCACTTTAACACCTGTTGAGGTTTCATTGTTCACGATGACCACTGCCTTTACATCCCGCTCCCTCTCAAGAGTTGCCACGACCTGCTCCGCGCTTACCGTGCATCCCCATTCTGTAGGCACTTTAACGGGTTGACCGCCAAAGGCTTCCACAGCCTTGGCAACTCTCTCACAGAAGAAACCGAATGTGGGTATGAGAACCCTATCTCCCTCGGAGACAATGTTGCTTACTGCGAAGTCCATTCCACCTGTTCCCGAGGATGTGAGTGGTATGACAGAGTTCCTCGTTTCGAAAACGTATCTTAGCTTCTCCTCAACCTCGGCGTAGAACCTGTGAAAGCTCGGTCCTCTATGGTTGATTAAAGGTTTAAGCATGGCTTTTGAAACTCGAGGGTCCACGTTCGTAGGTCCAGGGAGCATGAGGAGGTATTCGCTCATGAAACCGCCTTGGATCGCCTTATGAGTTGCATCCATTCTTAAGGATTATGCGTTGTATCAACGAGTTGAGGGAGGGTTGAACGTACATACGCGGTGACTTTTCCGATCTGTTCCTTCGCCTTTCCGAGGTAGTTTACCGGGTCCATTAAAGCATCGATCTCCTGCTCACTTAAGTACTGAGTTACCTCTGGGTTTTGCTTCAACACATCGGGGAGTGTGACTTGGCGTTTCCAGGCTTCCATGGAGCATCTTCGGACAACCTCGTGCGCCCACTGCCTTCCAGGACCCTTTTTTGCCAGCGTCAGCGTTATAGCTTCGGACATAATTAATCCCCTTGTTGCCTCAAGGTTCTTCACCATGTTCTCCGGGTAGACGATGAGGCCCTTTAGAACTTTTAAGATCGTCTTCAACTGCTCATCGAGGAGAATACAGACTTCTGGGACCATGACCCTTTCACAAGAACTGTTTGTGAGATCCCTTTCATGCTCGAGGACGATGTTCTCTAAAGCTGTAACGGTGAAGCCTCTGATAACCCGGGCTAAGCCGCAGACCTTCTCCGATTTCTCCGGGTTCCTCTTGTGAGGCATGGAACTTGATCCAACCTGCCGCTCCTCGCGGAACGGCTCCTCCACCTCACGGATCTCCGTTCTCTGCAGGTTGCGCACCTCATTCGCAATCTTGTCAAGGGTGGATGCGATGACTCCGAGGAGGGTTATGAACTCTGCAAGCCCATCGCGGGGTACAACCTGCGTGGCGATCGTAGCCGGTCTTATCCCTAACCTCTCCATGACGGTTTCCTGAATCCTTAAAGCGTTGGGTCCAAACCCAGCCATGGTGCCAACGGCTCCGCTCATCTTTCCAACGCAAACCCTATCCTCGCACTGGCTGAGCCTCTTAATATGGCGTGTTACCTCTGAAGCCCAAACCGCGAACTTGAAGCCGAAAGGCATCGGTAAAGCCGCGATTCCATGGGTTCTCCCTAAGCATACTGTGTCCTTATACGTCTCAGCCTTACCGACTAAGACCCCGGCGAGCTCAGCTAGGTCTTTTCTCACGATCTTGATGGCTTCTTTAAGCTGCAGCGCGAGCACAGAGTCCGTGATGTCGTTGGAGGTAGCACCCATGTGGATGAATCCCCCGTATGGCTCTGAGACCTCGGCTAAAGCTTTCACGACAGCCATGATTTCATGTCCGATCTCACGTTCGATCCTGTCAACGGCTTCAACGCTCACGTAACTTGTCGAAGCCCGTTCAGAAATGTACCTAGCGGCGTCTTCAGGTATTTCCCCAACGTCAGCGTATGCCTGTACAAGGGCGGCTTCAACCTTAAGCATCTTCTCAAGCCAGCTTTCGCGGCTGAAGACCTTCCTCATCTCTGGGCTTCCATACCTGTACTCTATCGGGTGGATTGGCATCGTTTCACCGATTATATATACACCCTGCTTGTTTAAAATAAGGTGTGTGCCTGAAATCGCTTTTGAAACCTTATTAACCTAAGGGGAACCATTGTGCCAAGCGGTATCAAGCAATGTGATACTGACAAGATAAGGTTCTGTCTTTGACTAGTCAATGGGTTAATCTGCCTCGGCTGTCATCCTAGGATGTAGCCTAGCCACGTTTTCCCCCGGAAAGATGAGCAAATCCAACTCTGACACAGGAACCTACCCCAAAACCAGGCCTATAGGCCTGACTAGTCAAAGGTCAAGCCTTATCTTGTCAGTATCAGCAATGTAACCGAAAGATATATATGAGATATATTTAATATTATATGCTTGATAAGCGAGGTTCTGTTTAAGGAGTGATATTATGGAGAGCAATAGACATGTTCAGGTTGCGTCCATGTTTCTCATCCTTCTTGTAGGCTCCTTAGGCTTGTCCTCAGTGTACAGCCCGATAAGGGCTGCGAGTGAAACTCCTTGCGGCTCCTGTCCCCCAAATGTACAAGTGGAGAATGTAGAAGTTCTTGAAGGAGAGGAGAGGAACATCGCCGTAGCCCTAGCCCTAGGCTCCCAAGACTACAAAAACGTTAAGTCAGCACTCATTGGGAGGGGGTACACACCTTTAGTTAACAACTCTATAGCGATGAGAGCCAAGATGGTAGTTAATAGCACTATGCTGGAAGTGCTTGCGATGGGCATAATATTTAGTGGAGTAAATAAGACCATGGGTTTAGTTGCATTCATAGCCTCTGATATTAAGATAACCGCTCAAGCCTTCATCGTCGATGTGGAAAACCAAGTTATTAGGCTCCTAGCCAAAAGTGAGAACGGTGAGCTACTCTTCGGTGATGGAGTGGGAACGACCTCCTCCTACCCCTGCACCGAAGAGTGCCTCCCAGGCGAAATCTGCAAATGCGATGGCTGCAGCGTGTACAACATTGAATGCTTGGCAACCTGCCTTTCTCATTGCTCTACAGAAGGCGCTTGGCACTGCCTGCTTTGTTTCTTGACACCAAACCCTGTGGACTGTGCTATTTGTCTATTCTTTGCATTACTTTGCCCTTTCTGTCAACAACTGTGTTGTGTGGAATGGGTGAATTGCCGATGTGAGCCTTATTGACAAGTGATGATGGTCAAGTGTCGTCTCTTCGTCAACTAGAGAGGAGAAGAACTCTATTCTTTTTTGGTTTCTGCTTCTTCACCATACTGAGTTTTATCTACACTACTTGGTTCTTTTACCTTACCTATGAGGCGGGTTTTAAGTTAGACTTATCGTTTTGGGGTAGATTGTACGTTCTCTTGTTCTTCATATTCGATGCTGTCTTATCCTTGGTTAGGTTCAGGCGAGCGTCCCGATTATTGAGGAAGCAGAAGGGTCTGGAATCATAGGAAATGTCTACAACCTCATCCACTAAACCCGCTAAGTCCACGAGGCTTCCATCGAACCCGCTTCTTTCAGATAGATGCATGTCACAGTGGTGTTCGAGGGCATTTTAGAAATGAAGTTCACGCCATCTGATAGCGTACGTCTAAGGTTTCTAAGCGAAAGTGAGGGATTGGGATGAGGAAACGCGTTCCTTTTTTATGCTCCTCACGGTCGTAATTCCTCTGTTTGCAGCCCCTGTTGGAGGGAGCAGGGTTTGCATGTACTTCTTCTATGGTGTTGGCTGTGTTGCCTGCGCCAAAGTTGAGCCTCTCATAGAACAGCTGGAGGAGACATACCCCCAGTTGGATGTCCACAGGTTTGAAGTCTATGGTAACAGGAGCAACCTCCTGCTCCTAAACAGGTTGTTTGAGAGGTACAGGGTTCAACAGGATCGAAGGATCATCCCAGCCATCTTTCTTGGAGACCACTGCCTTACAGGGGATAAAGAGGTCTTAGAAGAACTTGAGGAGAGGGTTGTCAGCCTCCTAGAGACGGGTTCCCCATGCCCATCGCCAGAGGGGAGGGGATTAACGCTCTTATCCCTACTCGTCGTCACGGGAGCGGCTTTAGTCGACGCCGTCAACCCCTGTGCCATATCGGTTCTCCTCGTTCTACTGGGCTTCCTCTCCTATGCCTTCCAAGATCGGAAGAGGCTCATCAGGTCAGCCATCGCCTTCGTAACATCGATCTACATTGCCTACTTCCTCTTCGGTATCGGTCTCTTCTCAGCGCTACAGGTCAGCGGCTTATCCTACTGGTTCTACAGGGCTGTTGGAATCCTTGCCATACTCCTGGGATTACTCAACCTCAAAGACTTCCTCTGGTACGGTAGCCTAGGTTTTGTTATGGAGGTCCCACGCTCCTGGAGACCCAAGCTCGACGACATCCTAACCAGCGTTATGAGTCCCTCAGGAGTCTTCCTGACAGGCTTCGCCGTATGCCTCTTCGAGCTCCCATGCGCAGGTGGACCATACTTATTCATACTCGGACTCTTAGCGGAGAGCGAGACCCAAGCCCTAGCCATCCCCATACTCCTGTACTACAACCTCATCTTCATAACCCCACTAATCCTGATAACCACCCTAGCCTACCTCGGCTTTTCATCCTTAGGAAGGATGACTCAATGGAAGCAAAAGAACACGTAACTGTTACATTTAATGGCGGGCTTGATTATGATCATACTAGGAATCCTGGTAGCTTTCGACCTAGTGTAAAACAGGTCACTCCACTCAGTGCATAAACAACTACCCCTTTATCTTTCCATACCTCGGGATGTCTCCTAAGTCTAACAATGTTTTTCATAAGGTATGTGGTTTGAGGAGGCTTCTAAAATTTATTAGCCTAGGGTAAACGATGGTGTGTGAGGTAGATTTCATATGAGGAAGCTTAGAAGCCAGGAAATGGGGTGGCTCCTTAAGGAGCTTATCAAGACAGGGGGTTTCACAGACCACGACTTACAGCATCCGGTTGTTAACGTGGTTAACACGTGGAGTGAATGGAACCCCGGTCATAACCATCTTAAGCTTGTAGCTGAGGCTGTGAAACGGGGAGTTTGGTCTGCTGGAGGTTTCCCCCTTGAGTACGGTACGCTTTCCCTATGCCCTGGACAAACCCTTCCAAACCGTAACCTCCTCGCCTTGGAAACCGAAGCCGTGTTCCTCTCAGAGCCAGCCGATGCCGCCTCATTCATATGTACCTGCGATAAGGATGTGCCAGCGCTTCTCATGGGCTGCGCACGTGTAAACCTGCCGTCTATATTCGTGTTAGGCGGTACAATGCTGCCTGGGAGATGGAGGGGTGAAGATGTTGTCTGCTGCACTGATGGTATAAAGGCTGAAGCCATGTACAGGGGAGGCCTTATCAGCGAAAAGGATTGGAGTGAGTTCAAACGTAGCGTCTGCCCATGTTCAGGTGCCTGCGGTCCCCTTGGAACCGCGAACACCATGCAGGTAATGGCTGAGGCTCTGGGAATGTCTTTACCCGGCTCAGCCACAACCCCTGCTGTATACGCCCAACTTTACCAAAAGGCTGAGGAAAGCGGCAGGGCTTTGATGCATTTGTTAAGGGAAGATGTGAAGCCTCGGGATATCATGACGGTTAAGGCCATAGAGAATGCTGTTAGGTTGCTTATGGCTATGGGAGGTTCAACAAACGCCGTGATTCACCTCATAGCCTTGGCAAAGCAACTTGAAATAAGTCTTCCCCTTGAAAGGTTCGATGAGGTCAGCCGGGAGACACCGTTTATCGTGGATGTTAAGCCAAGCGGGCAGGGTGTGGTTGCGGACATCCATAGGGCAGGCGGGGTTCCAGTTGTTATGAAGGCGCTTGAACCCCTACTCAACCTAGATGTTATGACGGTGACGGGTAAAACCCTCGGCGAAAACCTTACAGGGATTAAGGTCTCGGATGGGAACATTGTTCATTCAATCGATAAGCCGATCCTCGGTGAAGGAGGTCTCGCTGTTCTAAGGGGTAACCTCGCGCCTAACGGCGCCGTTTTAAAGCATTCAGCCAGCCTTAATCGGGAGCTTCTTCAACATAGGGGACCAGCCCTTGTCTTCAACACTGGGGAGGAAGCTTACAAAGCACTGATGCGTGAGAACCTAGAGGTCGCGGAGGACCACGTGCTTATTCATAGGTATCAGGGACCTAAAGCCGCCTGTATGCCTGAATCCGGTATGCTGCCGATCCCAACCGTTCTCGTGAAAAAGGGTGTCCGAGACATGGTTAGGGTGTCAGATGGGCGTACGAGTGGAACATGCTTTGGCACAAACGTGCTTCATGTATCCCCTGAAGCCATGCTAGGGGGACCCCTCGCCGCCGTTGAAAACGGAGACATCATTGATCTAGACCTAGTTCATAGACGGATAGACGTAAAGCTTACAGCTAAGCAAATAGAGGAAAGGCTCAATAACTGGAAGCCCCCTGAGCCCAGATACAACTATAAACGGGGACCCCTAGCCCTATGGTACCAATTCTGTGAACAGGCTGAAAAAGGCTGCATGTATCCATGGATGTAACCGTAAAACTACCCCTTCCTTTTTCACTAGAATGATGCAGGGAGTGTTAAAGGTGTTGATAAGTTTATGGTTCAGGAAGGAGCCTTGTAACAACGTGAAGCTGGTGCGGTGACACTTGCGGACCTCCATCATCTACGATGACATATACCTCGCCCATGACACCGGACCCTCGCACCCGGAATCTAGAAGCCGGCTTGAAGCCATCCTCAAGGGCTTAGAACGCTCTAAACTTCTTCAATCTGGCGAATGCACCCTTGTTACCCCACGGAAGGCTTCCCGAGAGGAACTTCGACTTGTCCACGACCCTTCGTACATAAACCTCGTAGAAGACTTCTGCAGTCGGGGAGGCGGACTCCTCGGCTCCTGGGGTGCTGGTGTTGTCTGTAGTCCTCGAAGTTTCGAAGCTGCCCTCTACGCCGTTGGTGGAGCGTTGAAGGGCTGTGAGCTTATCCTTAACGGGAAATTCGTGAATTCCTTTGCCTTAGTGAGACCGCCTGGACATCACGCCGGGCGTGATTATCCGTACGGATTCTGTCTCTTCAACAACATCGCCATAGCCGCTGCTTACCTCATCGAGAAACAGGGCTACGAAAGGGTTATGATCCTTGACTTAGACGCCCACCATGGTAATGGAGTTCAGGAAATCTTCGACGATACATCCAAGGTATTCTATGTAAGCTTTCACCAAGACCAAATCTTCCCTGGGACGGGGCATGTGAATGAGATTGGAGTTGGGGATGGAGTAGGTTATAAGGTTAATTTCCCCCTTCCTCCACACACCAGCGACGAGGTTTATATGAAGATGATAAGGGAAGTAGTCTCACCCATAACTAAGCAGTATAGGCCACAGTTTATCCTGGTGTCAGCAGGCTTCGATGCTCATCAAGACGACCCGTTAACCGGACTCGGGCTTTCAGCTCAAGGTTATGTGAATCTCTTTGAAAAAGCCTTAGAGTTTGCGGGTAAAAACTGCGCTGGGAAACTCCTTGCTACTCTCGAAGGAGGCTATGAATACATTGCTCTAGCGAAAACCGTTCCAGCAGTGATTGGGGCAATGGCGGGTATCCCGCTTGATGTTAGGGAGAAAACAGTTTTAATGCCTCAGACACTCAAAGCCCATACGGAGGAAATTATAGCAACTGTAAAGCGTACTTTATTGCCGTATTGGAACCTTTCATAAAAAGATGTGAAAATCCCTCTGGATTTTATTTCTTCGAAGTTTAGGCTCTTTTAAGCCTGTTCGGGATGGGTTGACCAACGTTGGCGTAGGCCATTTCCTCAAGCTTCGTGGCTTTTACCCCGCATATACCAGGTATAAGGTTCTCCTCCTTTCCCAATATTGCTCGTATGAAATTGACATCGGGGTTTGGGCTTGTCTTAGGGAGTTTAGCCCGATCTATTTTCGTGACATTGCCTTCAACGTTTTCGATGTAGGCTTCTCCACCTAATACGTGAACTCCGCCTTTGGCACACCATACCCTAACCTCGTCAGTTACGCCTGTGTGAAGTCTTGGATGTCCCCCCGAGATGGTGATTGAGGCGAGGGCTCCGCTGGAAAGCTGCACGGCTAGAACGGCGTAGATGTCCACAGGGGCACCCGCTAAGTCCATGAAAGCCTTTACCTTAACAGGCTCCGTTTCCGTCATCCATAGGATGAGGTCTATAAGGTGTGTCCCCGAAGCTTTTATCTGCCCTCCACCCGATAAAGTTGGGTCTTGGTAAAACCTTCCCGCAGCTAAGAGGTTTTGAATAAGCCAGCCTACGATTATATGAGGCTCACCAAGCTCACCGCTCAGGATTTTCAGCCGGGCAAATAAGCACTCGGGCTGGCAATGTCTTTGATAACCGACTGTAAGCACTCGGTGGCGCTTTAATGCCTCAGCGTTCATCGCCTCAGCCTCTATAACTGAGACCGCCATAGGCTTCTCCACAAGTACATGCAAATCGTTTCGAAGCGCCTTTAATACATGGTCATGATGTAGAGTATGGGGTGTACAAACGATGACGGCGTCCAGTTCAGCTTTACGAAGCATTTCATCGTAGTTTACGAAGGTAGCTTCAGATTCCAACGGCTCAGGTGTTATGTTCCTAAACCGGTTTATGAAACCTCTAAGGCTCTCAGCCCTATCCCCCGCCACGTCGCAGAGAGCCATCACCCTAGCCTCGCCTCCGCCTAGAAGACTTAACCTCCTAACATGCTCCCAACTGACGCTTCCACAGCCAACAACGCCAACTCTAATCGCCATATAAATCAGAAAAACCTACAGTCATACCCTTCTTTTCAGCTTTATTATGTTGTAAACAGTGTTCCAGGATGGCTGGGAAGTAGATACCTGTGAACTAGTCACGCGCCGAATCCTTGAGCACTCGAAAGAAACCTTAAGTATTCATGGTAACCTAACTTAATTACAGAGGGTTGATATGGATTTAGAACTAGATGACCGAGTTCTCATGGATATGGGCATTAAACAAGTTCAAACCGATGTTACAGGGTTCACAGTTCTCACTACTGGGACAAAAGTAATCCTCGAAAGCAATGGTTTTTTTGACGTCGAACAACGAATAGGTGTGAAGAGAAGGTTGATAAGTTGTCAGCTTCCCCCTCACCTTTCTCCTTGGAAATTCATCCATCAATCACCTTTTCGCTGCATATTCCAAGGCAATGGTCTACGCTTAACCGTGCAAGGCGATTCCACGTTTGTTTTTACACCTCAACAACACCTCCGACTTTCGTTCACCGGGTATTTTCAACCCCGTTATGCGCAAGAAGTGAGGGGTAACAGGCTTCTTCTAGACCCTATGGGAGGCTGCGGCTTCTACGGTATTCCCCCGAGGCCTACCGAGGTGGAAGGTATAGACACGGAGAGCTGGTCTATTCTAACTCATTTAGCACGATGGGATGAGCTTTGGGTTTCAGTATGTCCCCCGCGTGAGCGTGATCCGGGGAAGTTCTGTGAATCCGTTGCCCATGAAGGAAGCGCTCAAGATCCTTATCCCTCAAACGAGATCATTCACAGCGACGCCAGATACTGTAAGATATTTACGGTTCACGAAGCTTGGGCAGCTGATGCGCCTGAATGGGCTGAGAACCCTCCCGGTGCGAGGTATAAACATCCTAAGCCTTGGGAGACAGACCATCCAGTGCCAGCTGACATGAATGAGTTCACCAGGGTGCGCGATGAAGCCCATAGGCTTGGTATGAAGTTTGTAGTCTACCTCAGCCCGTACTACTCTAATGCCCCAGATGTCTTCGCCGAGATGCAGCGTGTTCTAAGCGAGTATGGTGTTGATGGACTTTACTTCGACGGCTGGTGTGGACACCGCGATGATTTTCGTCCTGGTTACTACATGATTCGACGCGCCAGAGCCATTCTTGGAGACCGCCTACTGTATCTCCATTCGAGTACTGAGCCCTTCGGAACCTGCCGCGTCACACTTCCCTTCGTCTATGCCTATGCTGATTACGTGCTAAGTGGAGAGGCTGGACGTGACGGGCTTCAGAGAGAGGAGTTCCTACGCTATACCGTAAGCGGATATCAGGTCAGTAACGCCGTAGGGCTGTGGTGCTACTATGGGTCCATGGGATTACCTGGATACCACAACGTTGTACCTACAAGTGATGACATCAGAGTAGCTCTAGAAAACTATGTATGTATCTGGCGTACAGCGCAAGCCTGGTCGAAGATGCCCGAGGAACTGGCTAGATTTGACAGAGAATACTACAGCAGCGTAGCCAAAACAATCGTTTAAGCAATCTGCTACTGCTGGATGTGCTAGAACTCAGTTAGCCTAGGTTATGACTAGGTGGGACCGGTGGGATTTGAACCCACGATCACCAGCGGTCTGTGCTCCATCGCGCCCCAGGCTCCCCGCATCTAAGTGCACTGGGATCCTCTTGGCGGATAGACCTAGACCAAGCTGAACGACGGCCCCAGCGTTTCACATTAAGGTGATTTACCCTTATTTAAGCTTCAGGGATGTTTTTTTAAGCAGTAACCTCAACAATAAGGCTTCCTAACTGAATGGTATTTATGTCTATCATATGATCCCGTATACAGATCATGTTCAGCCACAGCGAGGATTAAGGCTTTAATTAAAGGATAATCACATTAGGCTTCACGGTTTTAGTTGGGAAATGGTGATGATCCTTTGGAAACTCTCACGGCTCTTATCGTTTTTATAGGCTTTAAGTACTTTGATTAATGCCGTATCATCGATTTTTCCCAGAATCCTCCGAATGTTTTTCGCCGTTTTGCTTCCGATGAAGAGGTATTGACTTATCGAAGTCACGTTTGACGGTCTCCTTGTGAAGCTTGCAGTTTCAAAATCGATGATCCTAGGCCTATCCGTAGCTTCGATTATTATATGCTTAGGTGCAAAGCTGAGTTCTCCATGGTCAATCCCTGCCATATCCAGTTTGAAGCAATCTTCAAGGATCATCCTTAACACTTTTCTAAGCCTTGCAACTTTCCCTCTTCCCTTCAGTGTTTCAACCCATACAGGGAGAAGCTTTCCCTGTATATACTCCATAACGATGAAGTTTGCACTCGCTCCTTGAAGCCTAGGACCTATGTTTAGGCTGTTGACCCTACGTATGGCTTCGGCTTCCCTGAGCATACTCCCCCTGTCCGCATCAAGACGTCTCACTTTTAAAGCTACTTCCCCAGCATCAGTGTAGGCTTTCACCACGATACCTACGCAGCCTTTCCCCAGAATAGGCATCTCGTAAACGTGCTTTTCACCGACAAGCTCTACGGCGTGGACACCGAGGCATCTCATCTCAGCAACCCTCTGGCAAACCTCGGATGCTTTATATATCGGGTAACTAAGTATCAAGCCGTACGTCGTGTTTTCTATGAAACATTCCAGTGGTAGTTTACTATATTGGGACATAGTTTAACGCAGCGTTTTGCCTTGGATCTTATCTTACCTAAGCCAAACTGGTATACCTTTCAAGTACTGTGTTAGGAAGGATGTGAAAGCTTTGTTTCCGATACAGAGTTCTTCAACTTCTTCATTAATAAGGACTCTAAAGCCTTCTCTTAGGGTCTGAGCTACTCTACCCCTGATCCCTACGCTAAGACCCCCATCTTTTAAAGCCTCTCTCAGGATATCAGCGGCATCAACATGCTTCCTTAGAACCTCGACAACCCACCTTTCATCTCTTATCCACGGACCCGCAACGACTATGGAATTCCCAACGTACTTCTCAAGGAAACCTTTGCTCTCTAAAGCCCACACGGGGGGGCCAAAATGGAGTTTAACGTTGGGGAGAACCTTTCGGTCTATCTCAAGGATAAGGACGTTGAGGGAGCGTTCATCACTCCATGCAGTTGTTCTTAAAATATTGAAGCCATGTTGATGTAAAAGCCTTGAAATCGCTCTTAGGCTTCGGTACATCTGTCCCCATAAAATATCGGGAACTGCTTCAACCCTCCCGAAACCTATGAAGAGCATGGCTGAGCCACGGATCTTTAAGACATCAGATAGCTCCTTAGGTTTGGGAATGGTCGGTTCAGAGGGGGAAAAGAACTCGATGCTTGGTTTTTCTAGGAAGTATTTAGCAGCTGCTATAAACTCGCAGAGCTTTGAAAAAGAAACGGCGCTTGCAACGTTCCTCGTCTCATCAACTGGATCTACGACAATGAGGGGTTCGGGGAAGAGCCTTATGGCTTCCCCCACTTTACCTTTAAAGTGGTTCTCGATGTCGATGACTTCACCTCGCTTCCAAAGGTTTACCGCCTCTAGGGTTTTTATAAAACCACCGTAGTGAATGATAAGAAGCTCGCATAAGTATCCGCTGAATCCCCCAATTTTTATGTCAGCCCCGTAGACGTTGATACCACGCATTAACTTTTTTAAAAGTCTCACTTCCATCCTCTTGTCAGCATCTAGCTTCAGTCGTACATACTCTGTGTGGAAGGGACTTCGGTCAACGGCGCTAAGCCATCGACCCTTAGCCACGGCGTAACATGGCACGATGTTAATTCTCACCCCCTCAACCCACCCCTCCACATATGGGTGTTCAGCGTAACGTTCAACCCAAGAACCGCCTAGTACCTCAACAGCCCTCTTGCCTATAGTCAACGATTTCTCAGCCATTTCCTTCCGAGGCAGGGATGGGGAAACCCTTAGGAATATATCCACGTCAACTTCGCCACTTATCCATGTCCCCTTCGCCACAGAGCCGTAGACCATCACGTCAGCTTTCAAGCCAACCTCATCGGTGAACCTTTCAACTCGGTTCCTAACCTTTTCCGATAATTCAGTCACCTTAAGGGCTTCATCCTTCCCTGGTGTTACCAATCTAAGAACTTGGGAGAGGATATCTTCCAAAGCGTTCTGCACTTCCTGCATACAATGCTTTTACGTAAGGCTTCTGTAACGTGATTTAAACACGTAGCTCAGTATTTCAAGGTATCCTTAACCTTCAATAGGCCTAACTTCTTTCAGCGTGCTGTATACCGGTCCCATAGGGGTTAACACGCTTTTCTTCAACCTCAACGAATTACCTTCAAAGATTCCAAACACATGCTCAGCATTTCCCTTGACCAAGTTAACAAGCCGCTCCCTGTTATGAACAGCCATTACCCTTGCTATCGTAATGTGAGGGCTGAATCCTTTATCATCTGGTCTTATCCCTAGTTTCCGCAGCCTAGGTTCCAGTTGGTTATAGACTATCCTCAGCTCGTCTACACCCCTTCCTATCCCTACCCAGACAACGGTGATGTAGCGGAAATCCTTGAATACACCCAATCCACGCAGCTCGATCTTAAACGGTTTAAACACTACCTTCGCCATCTCTTCGCCAACCGATTCGATCAAGTCGGGTGAAAGTTCCCCGAGGAAGCGGAGTGTGACGTGTATATTCGCAGCTTCAACTACTTTTAAGTCGTTTCCCGTCTCAATGAGAAGCTTCTGCATCTGGGTGAGCCCCTGCAAAACCTCCTCGTTAATTATGTCGAAGGCAATAAAGCTCCTAACCCACTTCCCTGAACCCAAACCAGTCACCTTCTATAGCGACCTTTCTTTCATTAAGGATATAAAAGTCGTTTCCCTACACATCATAAAGGACTGGGTCAAAATTTATTATTTATTCTAGGTATTGAGATGCAATACTGGGGAGGAGATCCTACGTGATCATTAGGCAATTCCGTGAAACTGACGTGGAAACCGTCATGGACATAACCGTCGTATGTTTCGCTGGTGTTTCAATCGATCAGAACATCGAGAGAGTCTTCGGTAGACTAGGTGAAACTGATTGGCGGTGGCGTAAGCGGCGCAGTGTAGAAGCCGACGTTCAGGCGAATTCAGAGGGCGTATTCGTCGCCGAGGAGGATGGAAGGGTTATAGGCTATGTAACAACAATTCTTGACCGTGAAACCAGGGTTGGGCGTATTCCCAACATGGCGGTTTTACCGATGTACCGTAGACGTGGTGTTGGAGAACAGTTGATGAGAACAGCTCTTAGGTATTTTAAGGAGAGTGGTATAGAGTATGCCAAGGTTGAAGCCTTGGAGCAGAACGAGGCTGCACAAAGGTTCTATCCCAAGATTGGCTTTCAAGAGGTAGCGCGGCAGATCCATTATTTTATGAGGCTTTGATGATGAAGGCTAGGTTAATATAAGGCTCATGTACCTCTGTCCCTGTACCGAGGTGGTTATGTGAAGGCTGAGGGAATCAAGGCTGTTGATGAAGCCCTCATAACCCGCTTCATCGTCCAGAAATCTGCAGAGGACTGGGTGAGCCTCTCTGAGACAGATGTCGTAGTTGTAGGAGCTGGTCCCGCAGGTTTAACGGCTGCACGCTACTTAGCCAACTCTGGGCTAAAGGTTGTGCTCTTCGAAAGGCGGTTATCCTTCGGAGGAGGAATCGGTGGCGGTGGCATGCTCTTCCATAAGGTTGTGGTACAGGCACCTGCGGACGATATCCTCCGTGAAGTTGGATGCCGCCTCGAACCCATGGGTGAGGGTGTATACGTCGTTGACACCGCGGAGATGATCGCGAAACTGGCTTCAGGTGCCTTAGACGCTGGGGCTCGGATAATCCTCGGCGTGGTCGTCGACGACCTCATCTACAGGAATTCTCCACCTGAGGTAAAGGGTGTCGTTGTACAATGGACCGCGGTTACCATGGCTGGGCTCCACGTTGATCCACTGGCTGTTAAGGCGAGGGCCGTCATCGACTGCACAGGTCACGACGCGGAGGTTCTGAGCGTAGCTTCGAGGAAGATCCCTGAGCTCAACCTCGCGGTTCCCGGGGAGAAGGCGATGTGGGCTCCTATGGCTGAGGTTCTGACAGTTGAGAAGACAGGGGAAGTCTGTCCTGGTCTATTCGCCGCTGGGATGGCTGTTGCAGCCCTACACCAGACTCCAAGAATGGGCCCAATTTTTGGAGGCATGCTCCTGTCTGGGAAGAAGGTTGCCGGGCTTGTAGTTAAGAAATTGGTCTCTGTTAAAAGCTAAATGCTAACAAAGGCATTCATTAGGGTACATAAACGTTGGGGCTTCGATGAAGACCTGCCTCATATGTGGCTGGAGAACCGCTGTTTTCAAATGTAGGCGATGTAGCCGCCTAGTATGCTCTAAATGTTACGTCCACCATGGGCTTTGTAAGACATGCTTCAGGGAGCTTCGACCCTTAAAAGCCGCCTAAGCCTTGCTCTAGAACAAATATATACACCCCGTTTATCTTAACATGATTAGAGTTGCGTAATCCCCATCTTTACAAACTGCTCACGTATTGTTATTCGAGGGGGGAAGAACTTAATAGATGCGTTGAGTTGGTTTAGTAAGCGTATAAGGATGTGTGAAACGGAATGCCTACTGAGGTTCACGACGTAAATATGTTTCTCAGCCTTGCAGAGCAGGCTGAACACTGTAGGGTAAAGCGATTGAAGGAGGTTGTTAAGCTCAAGTTGAGGACACGTGGAAAGCTCTACACGCTGAAGGTGAGCCCTGAACAGGCTGAGGAACTCTTAAAAAGCCTGAAATGTGAGCTTCGTGAGGTTTAGGGTTTTATATAGAGCTTATCCATCTTGCCAGAACACTGGTTGAGCTTGATAAAGCCTTGGAAGGTACGCTTTAAGGAATGAATTTTGAAGCCTTCTAATACTTAATTCCTCCTCCCAGCCTTTCAAGGGTTCTGCAGAGGGCTTCTATGTTCTCTAATGGCGTTGGAGGATAGATGCCCACTGTGACCATGAGACCGCCTTCAAGTGATCTCAAGGCTGAAACAGTTTCTTCTACATGTCTCTCAACCTCTTCCGGCTTTCCGAAGGGAAGGATTTTCTGTCTATCAATGTCTATGTCCACGCAGACTCTGCCTTTAAGCGCCTTCCGTATCTTAGGGATTCCATTTACAATGTCTTGGATGTTCAACATCGTTACACCGACTTCTACTAGGTCTTCACAAACCTCCATGACGTGCCCATCGCTGTGAAGGTGCACATGTGCCTTAGCTTCACGTACTCCTTCAAACATTTTAGAATAGGCTGGGAGGATCCATTTCCTGAATGCCCGTGGATTGACCGCAAGCCTGTCTTGGGCTCCGAGGTCGTCTCCGAAAAACATGGCATCAACGCCAACTTGAAGCCATCTCTGGATAAGCATTAGATTGTAATTCGAAACCATTTCTACAAGCTTCCTAAGCGCCGGTGGCTCCATGACGAAGTCCTTCATGAGGTTCGTGAAACCCCGGAGGTAGTAGAGCCGCTGGAACATGAAGCCGTGGGGACATGAACCTACCGTTAACCTTCTAGCCTGCCTCGCCTCCTCAACTGCCCTACATGCCTCCTTGAAGCTTCCTGGGGTTGGAGGAAAGCCTTCAGCTGGCACCGTATTCAGGGCAATTGGGTCTGGTGGCTTGTATGAATCGAAGGCGTCTAAATTGCTTAGAGGATGCCTTACAACCTGACCTTGAAGACCGTCTATCAGGAAATGCCAGAGGCATCCCCATTCATCCTCAAATCTATTACCCTTATAGCGGATACCGAAGTTATCGAAGTCAACGCTTCCCCTCTTGTATACCCCGAAGATCGAGGGATACCTGACAACCACCTCCTCTAGCCTTTCACGATACAGATGCCAGATTGGAGGAGAGAGGGATACAGAGCAGGGAATCCACTCAGGGGTTTGGAATTCAGCGGCGCGGAGGAAATTCTCTCTCGCGTTCAATTGAAGCACTGGTTAGGATTTTTATGCTCATCTAGATTAAGGTTTATCGATTAACTTAGGGGAGTTAGAAGGCTTCTACCATTTCCGATATAAGGCGGATTTTTTCAATGTCACCCCCAGGTGGGAGCATGTCTGATACACCCAGTATAAGACGTGGTGAGAACATCATTAGCACTTTCTCGGCGAAAGCCTTGAGCTCCGCATTTGATACTTGTGGGAGGAAGTGTGTTGCGGGTAGACCGTCGATGAGGACCATATCGCCTAGGGCTTCCTTCATCTCCTCCAGCGTAACGTCTCCCTGGGGCTGTGGAGTGAGACACTCGATTCCATCTAGACCCGTTTGGCGTACATATGATAGGAGTTTTCCAACCCGACCATCCCAATGTGATGTACAGTACTTCCCGACTTCATGGAGTTCACGGGTTCTCCGCCAGTAGTAGGGTAGGACATACTTCCTAAACCATGGAGGTGAAACTAGGTCGTGGTGTATATTGTCTCCGAAGTTAACGATCCTTATGGGTGAACTCCCTACGATCTTGAAGCGTATATCATCCGATAAGTCTAGTATGCTTAAGAAGTCTTCTACTTTATCAGGGTACTTCCATAAGGCTTGCACCGTCGCTTTGAAACCCATATAGTATATTATAAGCCTCTGGATTGGAAGGTGTGGTACACTTACGATCGGTTCAGCCCTTTCACCTACCTCCCTACGCGCCGCTTCGTAAAGCGGCATGTCAAACTCGAAGCTTTGATGACCTATGACGTAGGCGAGGATGAGCAAGTCCTCAACGCTTTTTACCGGATATTCGATATGATAGGAGGCGATTCCATGCTCTGTCTTTCTCTGCATCTCCCTAAGCGATCCTTTCGGCGTTTCATACTTCGTGCTGATAGTGAATTCGTCTTCCCAAGTCTTAACCTTCACATCTCCACCTTGTACAATACGTATTGTAGCATTGAAGAAGTGATAGGACCGAGGTGAAGCCTTAAGGTCGTCGTAGACCTCTAGGATGCCTGCATCCCTATACTTCGCAGGGAGGGTTCCAAGCTTCTTGTTCACGGCGTACCAGTGATGAAGCCTAGGCTGCCACGGAACCTTATCGGGCTTCAAACCCTTAAAGACAGCTATTACACGGTCTCGCGGAGTCAACTCCTCCGACCACCAAACAGTTAGAAAGAGAGACTTCACTGGAACTCTTAAGCATTCCTACAGGAGAAGTTGGGGCCTGTGACAGAACCGTTTTAGGATTTGATGAAACCCTAAAAATACACTTCTAGCACCATTCCCTTTTTATGCTAGCCTGCATAAGAAATAAGTGGGTGAATATTTTTGTCCGGGAGCTGTCCTCATAAATGGACCTCTATAAGAGCTGCATGTAAGAAGTGCGAGGTGAAGATGTCGTGCGCTTTGTACGTCGATCAGTGGAAAAAACAGCGAGGGATGAGACGCCGGGGAGGAATGTAACGATAAGGTTTACCCTTTTGAAGATCATCTAAGAGTAGCAACCTCGCATACACATTAGTATGATTCTAATCAACGAGTAAGGTTTATACAGGAATATCAGTCAAGAGTCACCATACCAATCCCTGAAAACCAGCCCTGTAGAAATCCTCGCCAGCGTCATCTAACCCCTGTCAAAAAGGAGGCAAGCGGTCGACCGGGCCATGCATCTGTTAAGCACGTAGAGGAATTCGGCGAGAGGATTTCTACAAAGCCCAACATGAAAACCGATATATTTAAATATCAAGGTAGGTTTGGATGCCTACCCAGTTATCTAGGCTTCGGGTGTTAAAACCACATGTTTGTCCTTAGGGGTATAGATGAGACCCTTGAAGGGCTTTACCTATTCGCTGAGAACTCGCGGTGAAGGAGTTGCAGGCATTGAGGGAAGAGGATGTTTTAAGATCAGGGTGTAAAGAAACCCCGGTTTGAGAGTGAGGTATCGTTGAAGCTTAGCGAAGGTATCGGGCTCATAGGTCCTCCGAAACTCACAAGGTTCGAGAAGGCTCGGATTATCGGAGCTAGGGCTCTGCAGATAGCTATGGGTGCGCCGGTTTTAGTGAAACCCCCTAAGGGCTTAACTAGCCCCATCGATATAGCCGCATATGAACTTCTTCAACGCGTTCTACCTATCACTATTAGAAGAAGGCTTCCAGATGGCACCTACCAAGATGTACCAGTTCAATGGCTTATGGCTGAAAGTGCTTAGAGCTAAACATAACCTGGTTTTGCTTTG
>CAYNFI010000006.1:56606-64561 GCA_964396445.1 uncultured Candidatus Bathyarchaeia archaeon | reverse complement strand
AGGCTTTCAGACTAGGGAATCTACGAAGCCTTATAAAGGCATAAACATCGATAATCATGGGTTTATGATAGATTTCTAGGTTAATGGGTGGTTGTTACATGGTTCGAATTGCCTGGCAAAGAAGAGTTGCCTATGATGGATGGCACAACGCCTTCACAGACCTCTGCCGATGGCGTGACTCCTACTGGCTCGTCTACCGCAGGGGATCAACTCATGTCTCACCCGACGGCGGCATCGTAGTTCTACGCTCAGTGGACCTTGAACGCTGGCATGAGGTGACGGTTCTCAAGACGTTAGGCGACGATAGGGATCCCAAGCTCTGCCCAACAACCGACCGACTCTACGTCTACTTTGGAACATGGTTGCCGAGACCTGAGGGATGGCCCGATGAACGCTTCGGACCCTTAATCTCCCATGTTTCATCCACAGATGATGGGGTTAACTGGTCAGCCCCTGCTCCAATATACGAGCGTAACGTTTGGCTCTGGCGAATACGCGTCCACGACGATACCTTATACTGCGCCGCCTACGGCTGGGAAGACCCTAGGCATAAGGAACAGTCCTTCCTCGAGCTTCTCGTAAGCAAGGATGGGGTAAGCTGGGAAAAACACTGCCGCATCGCTGACATCGAGGACCAACCTGACGAATCCGACCTCCTCTTCCGTCTGGACGGTGAACTCTGGTGTATAACCCGGTCTACGAGGAAGCCCGATCACTCCCTATTCTACATCTCCAACCCACCTTACCGCGTATGGGAACGTGTAGACTTGGGGGTCACCATCCACGCCCCGGTGATCTGCGAAAGCCAGGGAAAGGTCTTCGTAGCGGGGAGGAGGCGTACTGACGCGCCTTGGATCCCGCAGACAACCCCTCTGGGTAACACAGGGTTATTCCTCGTAAAACGCGGCGCCGTAGAACCCATTCTAGCCTTCCCCTCAGATGGGGATGCAGCCTACCCTGGAATGGTTTCACCTGAAGCCGGAAGGCTGATCATAAGCTATTATTCGCAACATGCTTACCGCAGCGGCGTCATCCAAGGCATATCACCGCATGCCAGCGACGTCTACGTAGCAGAGATCATCCTAGACACCTGAAAAACCTGAAACTAGGTGTTAAGGTCTAAAGAGTAATGAGAAAGTATCGGAGTAATTATGCCACGATAATAGCCATATTCATCCACGGGGATCTCTAATCTCACTGATAGAAAACCACTTCCCCTGGCGACGAAGAGGCCTAAGTGTAGTTAAGTCCGTATATGATCGTTGGGAGTGGAAAAACTCTTCCCAGTACATCCGTTAACCTACCCTCCACAAGGGTAACAGAGGTTTTCGGAACATACTTTTCATGCCTAGGGCTTACACTTTCGGGCACACCGAAAAGAAGCCTTGTCACATCCTTCTCATCGTTTAGTAAAAGCCTTTCTCGGCCTAGTTTGAAAATGAAGCGGCCATCTTCTTCCCATATGCCCACGCTTTCACCTTCTTCCAAGTTAAGGCGTTCAACAAGAAAGGGTCTGAGTTGAGTGAGTAGGTTACGGAAGCCTAAGACTTTCACCGTCCCTCCGAAGTGCGTAGTCTTGGGTAAAGTGAGACCAGCCTTCCTTAGAATGGAGAGAAACTCAAAGTCATGGGATGGAATGGGGATTTGAAGCCCCTTCATCCCATACCGCTGAGTGAGGATTTTCAAGGCTGCTGCTAAGGCCGTCCTTGAACCTCCATATTCAAAAACCGTTGAGTCGGTCTTCGAGGCGTCTCTGGGAATCTGCGCCACGATGTAGGCTAAGGGCTGAACGCCGTCGCTTACCGTGAAGGTATACTTGGAGTGAACCTCCCCCGCTGAGTCGCTTCCAAGGCATTTCAGGAAAGCTTTAAACTCCTCAATACGTCTGTGGAAACGCACGGGCTCCGCCTGCTGAACACGTATCACGTCTAGGATATCGGTGTCTTCGAAGGGTTTAAGCTCGAAGCCTTGGATCGGGATCAACTCAACATCCTTAGGCTGCATCGTGAAACGATGTACGCGACCTACGACGGCGCAGCCTAGGCGGTCGTAGAGCCCTCTTACACCTGAGATTAAAACCAGGGTAACACCGTCTCCTCTCATCTTTTCAAAGGCGTCCTCTAGGGTAGCGGTTGCCAATCCTTTTACACGGTAATCAGGATGGGTGCAGACAGCCCCGATGAGTCCAACGCTTATTTGGCAGCCGTATAGTGAAACGTTGGTTTCATAGATAGCCACGTGGGAAATCGGCTTCCCATCTTCAACGATGATGCGCATGTTTTCAAGGTTTGACTCTGAGAATAGGAGGGGAAACTCTAGATGCATGGTTGACGGCTTCTTGGCGCTTACCCTGAAAACAAGGTTGACGAGCTCAATGACTTGGCTTAACTCTTCCCTTCGAGTTGCACGAGGCCCCTCCAAGGCTTCACCCCAGCTCCGTCTCACTTTTTCATCATATCTATCATATTTCACTTTGCTCATAGCCTTTCAATCAAACAACGAGAACGGTTATTGAAGTATAAGTCTATGCAAGAGGAAGGGTGGTATAAACTAGTATGTTGATCTTTAAACCTTCCCTAGGCTGTTTTTCCGTAACCAGTTAAAGGCTGAGCCAATCCTTTAAAAACGCCCTTTCTCCATGAGTTACCTAGGGATCAGTTACACATCGTGTAAGAATACCTTTAACAACCCTGTAAAATCTATGTGTTTATCAACTGTAGAAAATTAAGGCTTTTTCATAGAGTCGGCAACGTCGTAGTAAACCTTGTATCCAAACTCGCTCTCAGAAATTTCTTTAACGTGGAAGCTCCCGATCTCCCTGAGGTCCCTCACATGGGTGCCGCTGCACGGTATTGGAGAGCAACCGTTGATGGTGACGATCCTGTAGGTTTCCAGAACCGGGAGACGGAACAGGTTTGGGGCTTCAGGGGTTCTCTTTAAAAGCTCTTCCCTTGACACAGTCTCCGCTTTCACCGCAGCACCCTTCTCCATTAGCTGCTGCTCCAAGGTCTCTGCGCTTTTCAAAACGTACTGGGAAGGCTTCAGTCCTTTGTACTCAATGTAGCAGGGGTCGCCAACCCATGAACCCCCAGTTTCAACACTTTTACCCATTGAAACGGTTAGGCAGTGGTCGAAGAGATGTCCCGCTGTATGGCGTCTCATGAGTAGATAACGCCAGGCCCAGTCAATTTCCCCGTTAACAATGCCTGTATGAGGAGTCCCAGCCAGTATCTTACCCCAGTGGATGATCACGCCTTCATAGTCTATAGCCTTCCTAACCTCAACATTGAAGTCTGAGCCGTATAGGAGGCCTCGATCCGATGGTTGACCACCAACCTTCGGATGGAAAATCGTCCCATCAAGAACTATGTAAACATACTTTTTCTCATCAGGTTCAACCCTTAGAAGGGAGCCTTGAAACTTATGCATGTAGGAATCCTGCCAGTAGAGAGGCCTCGACGGTGGGATACCACGAGCTAGGTCTTCAAGCTTCAACGGAACACCACCTAGAACCCAGCCTAAAGCATTGTGAACACTCGTTCATAAGAGTTATGCGTTTCATCCATAAAGCAGAAAATGTTTACCACGAATCCTCGTGTATTGAATAGGCACTTTACCGTTGTTCAAGCCTTAAGGCATTCAAGACCTGTTTCCCTTGAAAAGTCCACGTGTTACACACAGTTTTAAGCTGAGATTGTGATAAACACATGCAGGCTTTAGCTTTGAAAGTCGCGAAGAGGGGATCTGAGACCCAAAGCGACCCAAAGCTAGGAGATACGCCTTGAACGATGAACTGGTTATGGTCTTCGACTGTGGCTCAACAAACCTTAGGGTTGTAGCCGTAAGCCCAACAGGTGAGTTAGTGGGACAGGCTAGCAGGCCGAACAGGGCTGTTCCCCAACCCAAGGGAAAGCTTGGTTGGATGGTTTGGGACCTAAAAGAGATCTGGAGTAAGCTAGCTCAGGCAGCACGTGAGGTATCTGCAGCCGTGGGCTCTGAACGCATCAAGGCAGTGACTGTGACCACTTGGGGCGCTGATGGAGCTCCAGTCCGACGTGACGGCACCTTAACCTATCCACCGATTTCATGGCAATGTCCCCGCACAAAGAGAGTTACCGACGAGATCGTCCATAGAATGTCAAGCTGGGAAATCTTCAAGGTTACAGGGTATCAGGTAATCCCATTCAACACCATACTTAAGATGATCTGGCTTCGAAAAAACATGCCAGAGACCTTGGATGAAGCGTACACGTGGTTGATGATGCCCGGTTTACTCACTTACAGGTTTACGGGGAAGTTCCACATCGAGCCTACAAGCGCCTCAACCATGATGGCTATGGATCTGGGTAAACGCGGCTGGTCAACCACTATGCTGGAACTAGCGGGTTTAGAGCCGAGTTTCCTACCTGAATGGAGTGAGCCAGGGCAGGTCGTAGGCTATGTTACGCCCCAGGCAAGTGTGGACTGTGGGCTGCGGACAGGTATACCCGTCACCGCGGGTGGGCATGACACACAATTCGCTTTGGTCGGCTCTGGGGCTGGGAACAAGGAGGCGATTCTATCCAGCGGGACATGGGAAATCCTCGAACTCCGCGTTGACACCTTTCAACCTAATCGCTTCGGTTTTGAGGAAGGGTTACTCATCGAAGCCGATGTTCAACCGGGTTTATGGAATCCCCAGCTTTTTTGGATAGGTTCAGCTGTCCTTGAGTGGATACGGGAAAAGCTCTTCACGGACTTAGACCGCGGCTACGCCGCCATGATTAAGGAAGCGCAGCGGGTTCCAGCCGGCGCAGAAAACGTGATGCTTATACCAAGCTTCGTTAGGGAAAGTGGACCTACGCGTAAGTTCGGAGCCTACGGCACACTACTAGGCCTCACGCTTCAGACTTCACGTGGAAACATTTACCGCGCAGCCTTGGAAGGCCTTTCCTTCCAGCTTCGCGCCGCCCTTGAGATCCTTACAAAGGCAACGGGTTTCCAGGTGGAAGGTATCCGTGTGGTAGGAGGGGGTTCTAGGAACGACCTCTGGAACCAGATAAGAGCCGATGTTACAGGGTTACCCATCACGGTTACAGCTCAACGGGAAGCCACTGTGCTCGGGGCGGCTTTAACGGCGTTCACGGGAATAGGGCGGTACCGTTCCTTAGATGAGGCACACTCAGCGGTTAAATTCAATGAACAATGTTTCAAGCCTAGCAGTAACTGTTCAAGATACGAGGAGCTTTTTAAGCGTTACGTTAATGTACCCGCAGCTCTACAAGAATTCTACGCCAGCCAAGGTCCTGAAAAGCCGCATACTCAATAACGAAGTGAGGCCTCAAAGGGACAGGAGGACAGACAGACGGGGGGAGGAGGGAGGGGAGGGTGGAAGAAAACCCCTTAACCGTAGACCTCATAACCGCCTTTACTCTTCAAGTAGCAGGTTTAGGGCTGTGAGTGAAGCGTATATGGCTTCCTCGGTACGCACTGTCTCCGTACCCTGTCTCGGAACCGTGTTAATCGTGAAATCAACTAGGGCTTCGAGGGTTAGTCCCTCCCTTTTAAGGATTTCCTTAAGACCTTCCCGAGGGGAACCGAAGAGGACGAGTACTTTCCCCGCGGCTCTAAGGTGGTCAGTAAGGGTTTGGGAAACCTTTAGCAGGGGTTTCCCATACTTTGATGTGGCTAAAACTAAGTCAGCTTTAACAAGGTCTATAACCTCACCTAGGGACTTGTTAAGATATGTTGTCCTGTAACCGCGATACGAGACATCTTCCTGAGGTGTAATAGGTTTCGTTAAAACCCCCTTTTCAGACTTTAAAACCTTCACGGTTAAACGTTGACCAACCTTCCCCTTTCCCATGAAGGTAACGGGTACCTCAACCCCGACATCTACTAGACACCTGTCAGCCATCGCTTCGACGACTAAGGCTTCTCTAAGTTCTCCATCGATGAGATCGCCGGTACGTGATGTCAACGGGTGATGCGGCGTTCTTAACGGCGGGAGGACCCCCGCGTACTTCAGAGACTTCTGAAGCCCAAACAATTTCTTCCTAAGGTACTGCGGGGTTTCCATGTATGAAAGGATCAACCTGATCAACGTGGCTTCTTCCACTCGGTCGTAAACACCGTATCTATCACTGTAAACGATGATTTCATCAACCCTGAAAATGGCGGCTGCCCTACCTACCATCCCTATCCTAACCGTTTTCTCCCTTAGATGAGGGACATCTGAAACGAGGGAAGCGGGGATGGCTATTGTAAGCCTAAAGCCTCTCTTCAAGACATTGAAGGCTTCCATAGGAGCTTCACCTACCCATAAACACATACAACGTTAAAGAGATGCTGTAAAAGAGAACCCTTCTACCCGTGATCCAACCCTCAGTTATATAAGCATACGCATTCGTTTTAAGCTAAGTAAGCTCACAGTCTATAGTCTAAGGACCTTCTCTAACGCGTGGGAACGAGGATTCTAAGACTAACCAGAACGTTTAAAGCATGGAGGAAAATTCAGTGGAAGTGATGAACATGGCGCTTAAAAAGGGTAGAAACGAATCGACCATCCTCGTCTATGTTGCATCGAACGGTGATGATACATGGTCTGGAAGGATGCCGGAACCAAACGTTGACGGAACCGACGGACCCTTTGCAACGCTTCACCACGCCGTTGAAGCCATCCGGCAGATAAAACAACTGCAAGGTGGGGAGCTTAAACAACCTGTAACCATTTTCGTCCGTAGCGGAACTTACTTCCTCAAATCACCACTGGTCTTAACACCCGACGACTCCGGCTCCGCCGATTACCCTGTCACCTTCACGGCGTACCGAAGAGAGAGACCTATCATCAGCGGTGGGCGCCGGATTACAGGTTGGAAACATGAGACGATTGAAGGTAAAAGATTGTGGGCTGTGGAAATTCCTGAGGTAAAGGAGGGGAAATGTTTTTTCCGACAACTCTGGGTTAACGGACAGCGTCGTATACGCGCCCGTCATCCCAACAAGGGTTACCTCCGCGTTGCCGAGGTACCGGATACCACCACGAGATGGAATGAAGGACAAACATGTTTCCGCTTCTACGAAGACGACTTGAAGGCATGGAGTACGGTAACGGATGGAGAAGTCGTAGTGATGAACCGCTGGGTTGAATCGCGTCTACCTATCGCCAGCGTGGATGAAAGTGAGCGCCTTATCGCCTTCAGTAAGCGGAGTGTGTTCCAATTAGATCCCGGTGACCTCTACTACGTGGAACACGTCTTTGAGCTGCTCGATGCACCCGGCGAATGGTTTCTAGACCGGGGGAAAGGTGTGCTTTACTACTACCCGCTGCCTAGTGAGGATATGCAAACCGTTGAAACCATCGCACCCGTACTGGCGCAACTCATCCGGTTAGAAGGCCAACCCCAAACAAGTCGATTTGTTGAACACCTTATTTTCCGCGGCTTAGGCTTTGCTAACACGGAGTGGTATTACCCTGAAGGCTTTCACGCTGAGTGGCCTAAGTCCGACGTAGGCGGCTTTCCTCAAGCAGCGTTCGGTGTGCCCGGCATGGTTTACGGTGAAGGTATTCGCCATTGCGTATTTGACGACTGCATTTTTACGCATCTCGGCAACTATGCCGTAGAGCTGACGCGTGGTTGCCAGCACAACCGTATCTCCGGTTGCGCGGCTTTTGACCTAGGAGCAGGTGGTGTTAAGGTCGGTGAACCATCGATCCGCGGTGATAACGTTGAGCAGAGTCATAGCAACAAGGTTGTTGACTGCCATATTCATGACGGCGGGTTAATTTTCCACAGCTCCGTCGCTGTTTGGATCGGTCAAAGCTTTAACAACTGTGTCGCCTATAATCACATCCATGACTTTTACTACACAGGTATCTCCGTCGGCTGGACGTGGGGTTATGGACAATCTCTGGCAGCGAGTAACATCGTTGAGTTCAACCATGTGCACCACATCGGCGTCCGCGCTGACGGTGA
>CAYNFI010000006.1:0-56506 GCA_964396445.1 uncultured Candidatus Bathyarchaeia archaeon | reverse complement strand
GTAACATCGTTGAGTTCAACCATGTGCACCACATCGGCGTCCGCGCTGACGGTGACGGACCGATCTTAAGTGACATGGGCGGCGTTTACACATTAGGTATACAACCCGGCACATGCATCAGGTTTAATTTATTCCATGACATCGCAGGTCTCCGTTATGGAGGCTGGGGAATCTACTTCGACGAAGGAAGCACATATATCAAGGCTGAGAACAACATCGTCATCCGCACAACGCACGGAGGTTTCCACCAGCACTACGGGAGGGAAAATACACTACGTAACAATATTTTCGCTTTAGGACGTGATACGCAGATCCAACGGACACGCCTAGAACAGCACATAAGCTTCACCTTTGAGCGGAACATCGTCTACTGGCGGGAGGGCAGCCTATTAACAGGTAACTTCAGCGACTTCAACTTCATCTTCGACTACAACCTATACTGGCGTATTGGCGGTCTTGAGGTGCGCTTTACTAGTCTATCATGGCAGGAATGGCGGGCTCGGGGTATGGACAGAAACTCTTTAAACGCAGACCCCCTATTCATCGCACCTGAAAGCAACGATTTCCGCTTGAAACCAAGCTCTCCCACCTTCAAACTAGGCTTTCAACCCATCGACCTACACCGAGTTGGACCTAGAAAAGTAGATAAATCTTTTAAGGAAGCCCGTCCTCAATTCGCAAGGGTCAAAGCCTGAATTCGGTTAACCCCATGGTTCAACGAGTCCTTTGAGGAGAAAAATATGGCTTACTGGCATGGTGGACTGCATAAGAGGAAGGACACTGGGGGGAAGAGGCATCCCCTTAGAAAGCGGAGGAAGGATGAGCGAGGAGGTTTTCCAACAGAGACAAGGCTTGGAGAGGTGAAGGCTGTAGAGATTAGGACGCTCGGTGGAAACGTGAAGCGTCGGCTACTCAGATGTAAATACGCTAATGTCAGCGACACTGAAACGAGGAAAACGCAGAGGCTTGAAGTCCTGCGGGTTGTGAAAAACCCTGCGAACGTAGACCTTGATAGAAGAGGTGTCATAACAAAGGGAGCGATCATCGAAACAGCCTTAGGACAGGCAAGGGTAACATCGAAGCCTGGGAAGAACGGTGTCGTAAACGCTGTCTTACTGAAGACTTGAAGGCTTTTTATGGAGATACATCGATGAAGCGGGAAAAGGGAAACGTTGTCTGGCCCCAGTATCTAGACTCAACGCGGACGAGAAGCCTTGGAAGAAGATTGCCTAAGGAGCTTGCTGTTGAAAGACCTAGGCTAGATGAAGTTGTAAAAGCAGCGGAGAGACTTAAACTCAGCTTTGAGGTTAGGATGGACGCGGCTTATCCGAGGCAAGGCTGGGAGAAAAACGGTTGCCTAGTCCTCCACGAGGCACCATCAAAGACAGAGCTTTTAAGGATGCTGGGTAAGGAGATTAGAGGCCTAAGAGGGTTAAGCGTAATTACTGCGGCGCATAAAGAAACGTGATGTCTGGAAAACCTTAAATAACCTGAAGGCTCTTTTCGCCTATCTCATAAACCACAGAGGAATCCATTTTTGTATAGAATCGGACGCGTACTCCACCTCTCAAGGGATGGAAACCTCGTGGTGAAAGCTGAAACCAAGCCTAGGATTGGAGCTGAGGCTTACAACGCCCAGCTTAAGTTTGTAGGCGTAGTATCCGATGTTATAGGTCCTACTAGAAGCCCATACGTCATTGTTAAGGTAAAAACGGATGAAAAAACGCAGTTCGTGAATCAGAGCCTCTATGTTAAAACCATGAAGGGGAGTAGGTTCTAGATGAGTAGGTCCTTAGGTAGATGCCCTGAATGTGGAAGCGGGAAGCTTGTAAAAGACTACGAATCAGCTGAGATCGCGTGTATGCACTGTGGTCTAGTGGTCGCTGACAGGCTTGAGGACCCAGGTCCAGAGTGGAGGGCGTTCAACGACGAGCAGAAGGCGAAGAGAACCCGTGTAGGCGCCCCACTCACCTTCGCAATTCATGACAAAGGACTGTCAACACTCATAGACTGGCGAGGACTCCCCCATGCGAGGAAAGTGAGCCCGGACCAAGCCGCGCAGATCTATAACCTCAGGAAGTGGCAGAGAAGGGTCAGGTTATCGGATGCAACGGAGAGAAACCTCGCCTTCGCCCTCGCCGAATTAAGCAAGATCTCAACATCCCTGAACATACCGAAACACATCCTTGAGACGGCGTCTGTCATATACAGGAGAGCCCTTAAGAAGAGACTGATCCGGGGAAGGTCCATTCAAGGAATCGCCGCGGCGTCGATATACATGGCATGTAGGCAATGTGGCGTAGCAAGAACCCTAGACGAGATCTCAGAGGTCTCCCTCCTCACTAGGAAGGACATAGGCCGTAGCTACCGTTTCATGATTAAGGAACTCGGCGAATTCGTCCCTTCGATAACCCCGATACAGTACGTTTCAAGGTTCTCAAACCAACTTGCGCTGCAGGGTAGAACGGAGAACATCGCCCACTCGATCGTTAAGATGGCTACGGAACTCAGGTTAACAAGTGGGAGAGGACCCACGGGAATAGCCGCGGCAGCGTTATACGTGGCTTCCATCCTAACTGGGGACAGGAGGACACAGCGGGAGATCGCTGAAGTCGCAAACGTTACAGAGGTTACGGTTCGAAACCGCTACTCAAGCCTCCTTAAGAACATAGACATCCAAGTGAAGGTCTAGATCTTTTAAGCAAACTTCTAAGATAAACTCATTCCTTTTAGCCACAACGACATGTGTGTAAATCGTGGTTACATAAATTATCTCTCAGAACGATTTAATAATTGAACCAATTGGTGTTCTATCCTATGACCTATGCCCTTGTAAAAGTGTCGGCAGTGTGGGGGGATAGATCAGAGAAAACCAATTGGGGAAACGCTTAAATACGGTTCGAGATAGGCTGCTGAACGTGTTTGAGTATGGTTTCTATTCCTGCACGTGATGGAAGGTGGGTTAAGCCTGGGAGCTATGTTTGCTACAAGGCAGCGGGAACTATAGACGTAGATGGGAAACTTAATGAACCTTCTTGGAAACGGGCGTCTTGGACTGGGAACTTCATCGATATCGAGGGTAACGATGTCAGGCCAGTTCCAAGGTTCGGCACAAAAGCGATGATGCTTTGGGATGATGAGTGTTTACACGTTGCGGCGGACTTGGAGGAACCTGATGTGTGGGGTACACTGACAAAGCGGGACTCCGTTATCTGCAATGACAACGACTTTGAGGTCTTCATTAAACCTTTTGAAGATAGCCCCTCCTACTTCGAGTTTGAGTTCAACGCTCTGAACACGGTATGGGATTTGTTCCTTAACAAAGCATACTATCAAGGAGGCACAGCGGACATCTCCTGGGATTGTAAAGGCTTAAAGCATGCGGTTCAGGTCGATGGTACGCTGAACTGGCCTCTTGACATAGACCGGGGTTGGACGATTGAAATCTCCATCCCTTGGACTGGTTTGGATAAATTGGGGATTAATAAGCCTCCGAAGTCAGGTGACCAGTGGCGGGTAAACTTCAGCAGAGTAGAATGGGAAAGACAGCTTGTTGGGAAGTACTGCGACAACTGGACTTGGAGTAATATGAGTGAAATCAACATGCACATCCCAGACTACTGGGGAATCGTACTGTTCAGCGACATCGTTGTAGGGACAGGTGAAGAAGCCTTCGTTGAAAAGCCTCGTATCGTTAAACCATGGTGGGAAAGCTTCGATCCAAGCAGGCTACCTCCAGCACCGGACCGATCGTATCTACAACGAGGGAGGATGCGCTACTGGGAAGAAATGAAGTTGAAGGCATCTCCGAATAAATAACCGTTGAAACCTTTAAATGATGCTAGTTTAAGGCCTAACACGGTTTCTCCTAGAATGTTATAGTTAGAAAATTGCTGTCTCCGATGCTAGTTAGAAGTGACGGAGAGCGTTAATTCTCTTGGTTCCCAGCTTCTAGTCTTTGATCTCCGCTATAATGGAACACCCATGTTTGAAAAATCCGACGGAAACTACGTGGGAAGGGGTTTATTTAACAGTCTAGCAATGTAGAAACCGTTAACAGCCAGCTTTTCAACAGCCACTAGAACCTCTTTTTCAGAGGATTCTTTAAAGGCTCCACCCCAAGCGTTTTTAAACATCTGGTAGTTATCGAGGACCGCCCGCCCTAAGCCCTCATCAGCCGACCTGAAGGCTTTATAACCGTCCAGAGCTATGGAAAGCGCCTGTCTGAGAAGGCTGCAACTTTTCGGGGTAAGGGGTACTCCAAGCTTAACTAGGGTTTTAATCCCCTCAGTCATCCTTGAAATGTCTAAGGCCACACCTGCTAATATGAGCCCCACGGTGGCATCTTGAATGGCGGGAGTTTCTACGACAACTCTAACAGCCCGTTGATTCGCCTTCTCAAGTAAGCCTTGGATGTTTTGAAGGCTTTTACGCTCCTTGTCTTGGAACTTACCTAAAAGGATCGATTCACCTAGGTCTTGAAGGGTTTTCATGGCTGTATCAAGGCTCTCCACGCCGGCTTCGAACTGCAGTCTCGTTGGAAGCGCCTTAACCCTCTCGAAAATCGTCTGAGCCGTCGTTTGGCTCATACTCTCAGAGCGCTCCCTACCCGTTGGGTCAGGTGGTCCACCGCCTAGAACAGGGCAGATCTTTGAAAGGCAGTCTGCACAGCCTCCTGAGGCACAGTCGATACCTACATTTCCGCAGCAGGAGCAGATTATGGCGCCCCATAGACTCCTTGAAACCAGGCGGATGGTTTCGATGGCATCTTGTTTGTCTTTAGCCGCGCGGACGTTGACCCGCCCATCCTTGAAGACCATAACGGTTTTGCCGTCTATGTTCAGCTTAGCAACGCCTAAGTTTGTGGAGCATTTGAAATCCTTGAAAAGCCCGGAGACTTCGAGGGCCCAGCAGAGCATGATGGGGTCGTAGAAGCCGAACTTCAGGTTTACAGAACCCTCTGGGCCGGAGGCCAATTTCGCCTCGGCCATAACCTTTCCAGCTTCGGAGATGCAGGGGTGAACGTATGTTATGCCGGCTTCCTCGACGACGACAACGCCTTTAGCCCCTATTTCAACACCTTCAGCTAAGACTGTTCGTAAGTGTGTGAGGTTTTCCTGGAACTCTGGCCTCTTAAGGTTCACACAGCCCTCAACCTTAGCGTCGCCTGTAATTACCTTCCTAGCCATGGTCCTGCAGGAAGGGTTCCCGCATAACCCGCAGTCAAGCTTCGGGAAGAGGTCGTAGATCTCGTTGAAGGTGTGTGTCAAAGGTGTAACCCCTCCCATATAACGCTGTTATATCATATAAAGGCTCCAGCTATCTCCTCAACCATTCCAATGAGCCTATCCACTTCCTCCATAGTATTGTAGAGGTAGGTGGAAGCCCTTACGCAACCCCCTCGTGCACCTAAAACCTCTTTAACCAAGGGCATGGCGCAGTGGAAACCCGACCTCACCATAACGCTCCCTGAAACATCGAGAGCCAAGGCTACGTCGTGGGGATTTAGTTCTCCCACGTTGAAGGATACAATCCCAGTTCTTAGGCTGAAGTCAGTGGGTCCGTAGACTTTTACGCCTTTTATGGTTTCCAAGCCCTGAAAGATCCGTGTGGCAAGACGTTTCTCATGCTCAGCTGTGGCTTCGAGTCCTACGCCTTCAAGATACTCGACGGCAGCGCCTAAACCTATGGCTTCAGCTATGGCTGGGGTTCCAGCCTCAAACCTCCTCGGGCTGGGAGCCAGCGTGTAATGCTCCTCATCAACCTCTTCGATTGTCCCCCCGCCGATGGTGAGGGGCTCCGTTTCGTTGAGGTACTCTTCCCTTATGTATAGGCAGCCGATGCCTGTAGGGGCGAGCATTTTGTGTCCTGAGAAGGCGAGGAAATCACAGTTAAGGTTACGTACGTCTATGGGTATATGGGGAACGCTTTGAGCACCGTCAACGAGGATGCGGGCGCCGTGGCGATGGGCGATTTCAGCCACCTCTTGGATAGGGGTCACTGTGCCTAGGACGTTTGAGACATGGGTGACCGCTACTAACCTCGTTTTATCCGTGATAGCTTTTTCGAAAGTGTTCACGTCGAGTATGCCTTCACTTGAGGGTCTAACTATATCCACTTCAACGCCGAAGCGCTTCCGCAGCCTCAGCCAAACGATGAAGTTTGAATGATGCTCCAACAGGGTTGTTACCACTCTGTCACCTTTACGCCAGTCAATCCCGTTGGCGACAAGGTTAATGCCCTCCGTTGTGTTCCTCGTCATAACAACCTCCGCTTCGGATTTAGCGTGGATGAACTCCGCAACCTTACCGTGGGCGGCTTCGTACTCGCCGCTCGCCCTCTGTGAAAGCCTGTGAATACCCCTTTCCACGTTGGCGCGGTATTCGCGGTAGAACTCCATCATCTTCATGAGGACAGGTTCAGGAGTTAAGCTGCTGGCCGCGTTGTCTAGATAAACAATGCCGGACTCTAGGATTGGAAAGTCTTTCCTAAGCTTTGCCACATCGGGCATTGAATTCCTTCTCCTTCCCTCTGAAGGTTAATAACAATGTTATATAGGGGCTGACATATATGTTTAGCGAAAACCTTTAAAGGGTTGAGAGTTTGCGCCCTCCCTGTGAGGTTATAGTCCGATATGTGCTTCCAGCGTACAGGGCCCTCGTAGCGAAAACCCTCATCGAGAGCTACGGCTTCAGCCAAGTGGCTTCTGCTAAGAGGCTTGGTACCACCCAAGCCACTATAAGTTATTATCTTTACTCGAAACGCGGTGATAAGGTTATCAGCCAACTAGAAGCCGTTCCAGGAATTCGAGCTTCGGTTGATAAATTAGCGGAGTCCATTAAAGAGGCTAAGTTTTCACCTGGTGAAGCCTTGGCAACGTTCTGTGAGCTCTGTGGCTTACTTAAGGGCTCCGAGTTCCTGTGTGGTCTTCACCGGGATTCAACAGAGCTTCCACCTGAGTGCAACATATGCCTGAGACCACGTTCCAAGGGAAACTCCCCAGCGAATAGTTGAAAGCCTGGTTTACAACCGGGTAACCTTGCGGGGTAGGCGTGGTAAGGTCACTTAATAACATCGCCTTTGGGATGCTTATGATGATTGGTCGAAATGTTTATATTATAACACTGTTATAGTGGGGAGTCGACACTTGTTGCCGGGGTGGCCGAGGGGTTGAGGCGGCGGGCTGCAGACCCGCTCACGCCGGTTCAAATCCGGCCCCCGGCTTCTTTTAACAAAAA
Source organism: uncultured Candidatus Bathyarchaeia archaeon (assembly GCA_964396445.1). Classification (GTDB taxonomy): domain Archaea; phylum Thermoproteota; class CALKCG01; order B24; family JAWCPE01; genus CAYNFI01. The sequence continues at coordinate 49,268 of CAYNFI010000006.1, read as the reverse complement.
CGGATTCGGAGCGTTTAAGGAGATGAGACATTGAAGGAGAAGGCTGTTGAGGAAACCTTTGAGGCGTTATTCGCGTTAACTGATTTAAGGCAGATTTTCAGGGAGACGAAGCCCCTATACCAACTCGATGCAGAGCAGAGGGAGAAGGTTGAGGCGATTATAACGCGGGTGAAGCTGAGTCTAAAAGTCATTGAGGACGAGTTGCTAAAGGGAGGTCAAGCGGAGTGAAGTACATCGTGGACGATGTTGAGGTTAGGGCTAGGGAGGAGTTATTCATAAACATCCATCCAATCCAGCCTGGGGGAAGGCTCACCCCTGAAGCCATGAAGGCTCTGATCGCCTACGGGGATGGTTACTCAACCTGTGACTGGTGTCGGAAACCCTTTAGACTGGATAAGATTCAACGTCCACCGATAGCTGAGTTTCACGCTGAATTAGCGGGTTTCCTAGGTATGGATGAGGCGAGGGTTGTCCCGGGTGCAAGGAGGGGTTTCCAAGCCGTGGTCTCTTCGGTCGCTGGACCGGGAGACTCCGTGGTCGTCTCTTCCCTCGCCCATTACACTGAGTTCTTAGCTGTGGAAGACGCTGGGGCTGTAGTTAAGGAGGTTCCATTAAACCAGAGTAATACCGTTACAGGTGAAAACGTTGCTCAGAAGATTGAGGGTGTTAAAAGGGAGACGGGGAAACTCCCTAAGCTGATTATGATCGATCACTTTGATTACATGCTTGGAAACGAGCATGATGTCCGAGGCGTCGCCAAGGTGGCTAAGGAATACGGCATCCCGTTCCTCTGCAACAGCGCCTACTCCATAGGCGTCATGCCTGTTAACGGAATGGAGATAGGAGCGGATATCCTCGTTGGGTCTGGGCATAAAAGCTTCGCTTCACCAGCGCCTTCGGGGATCGTCGCTGCCACTAAGGAGTGGGCTGATAAAGTGTTTCGGACAACGCAGATGGTCGGCGACGTGACAGGTAGAAGGTTTGGTATAAAAGAGATTGAGATGATGGGCTGCACACTAATGGGTGCCAACCTCATAGCTCTGATGGCGAGCTTCCCAACTGTGCGGGAACGAGTGAAACGCTGGCCTGAGGAGGTTGAGAAAATCAACTACTTCACTAAGGAGTTCCTCAAAATCCAAGGAAACCTCATCCTCAGTGAGATGCCTAGGAGGCATACACTTACGAAGGTGGACACATCCAGAAGCTTCGACAAAGTTGCTCAGGTACATAAGAGACGGGGGTTCTTCCTCAGCGATGAGCTTAGGGATAGGAGGATTATAGGTGAGTTCGCTGGAGCCACTAGGGCTTGGAAGCTTAATACATACGGGCTTACATGGGATCAGATAAGATATCTAGCGCAGTCCTTCCAAGACATTGCGGGGAAATATGGAGTGGAAGTGGTTTAAAAGCCCCAAACCATGGTTTTTCATTCAACTTAGTGTAGGTAAGATGGAGTTAAAGGCGGTTATCTTTTCTACTTCAAGTGGACGTGTTCAGCCAATAGAGTGGATGAAATTGGGGAGGGACTGTCTTCAGTATTTGCAGACTTGTTGTGTTAGAGGTGCTTCCCGTGAAACGATTTTCTTTAAATAGCTGAGTAGCTGTTTATAGGCTTTGATTTCATATAAACTGTTTGCCGTAATCGTGTTACCATATAGTTTCCCCATTGTATTCACAACCATAACTCTAAGTCCCTTTTAGGCTTAAAATGAGCTTAGGGGCTTTACGTTAACGGCGGCAGTCATTGTTCCACCAAGTAATTCCCGATTCAAATCATTGTGGGCAGACCTGCTCTCCTTTAGGCTAGCGTGCCTCGAGGGCTTTGTGTTTTACACAAAAGACTTATACATTTCCTTGGTATATATTTTGTAGGATGGTAAGAGCTCCGTGAACACTGTGTATAAGCGTAGGGAAACTGAGAGGTTGGCTCTGCAGATAGTTACGGAGGCTGGGGAGGAAGGGATTCTCCAGAGCGAGTTGTGGAAGAAGCTTGATGCCACAAGCCGGGAGGGTTCAAGGATAGCTTTAAGGCTTGAAAGGAGGAAACTCGTTAGGCGGGATAAGGAGCTTTCAGCCAATCGTTGGACGTACAGGCTTTATCCTCTGAGGAGACCCGTGTCTATAGAGTCTATCCTTGACTGTCCATGCCTTATCTGCGAGGTCAACCATAAATGCGATATAGTTGACGTAATAACCCCAAAGCAATGCGATAGACTGGTTGAGTGGGTCCTCGCCTCCTTCAACAAGGGATGTGGTGGAGTTCAAGGGATCTAACCCAGCTTCACGGCTTCAACCACAACTCTAGCTGGAGCATCGGTTTTAAAACCATCAACGGCGTAATGGGTCTTGTTAAAGCTGTAACCCATATGCTTAATCCTATCCGTTATTATTCTCGTTGGTGGAACTTGGATACCTAGTTTCTTACATACCTTGGCTGGAATGTAGTACGTCGCCGCTGCTTCAGCCTCATTGATTAAAGTTACTAAAAGCCTTAACAACGGCTTCTTTTCCTTAAAAGTTGAAGCCTGCGCTTCATCGTAAAGCCTTTCGCAGAAAGCCTTCTCCAAGAGCTTCTCAACCCAGAGAGGCCCCGCTGAAGCCATAACATGTCCACATCCTCCACAAGTTCTCTCCGCCTCCGATGTAAACCCATGTTTCATCCCCCTGTTAAGGCAGCGGAAGCAATGGTGTAAATACCCTATTCCACGTACACTCTCGTTCACACTTTTAGCGCCACTGCGAACGAGTACGTAGACTCTTATGTAGTGGGCTTCCCTGTAGGTGAGCAACGGCTCCACACCCATACCATGCATAGCTAAAGATCTAGCTATGAAGCCTAGGAGCAGACGGGCTGCAACCTCGTGATGGTACTCCGTCTTTAAAGACTGAGCCCAGTATTTCCTGAAGCATGCCTTCGGATACAAACCGCATAGAACAGCCGTATCCGTGGCTGTGGCAGCGAGGATTCCGCCATCCCTGATGGCTAAGGCGGCTGATTGAATGAATGGCGCAGGTGAACCGAATGGGTCGACGTCGATATAGTCGAATCTCATACCTGAGGCTGAATTTTTCAGGAAGAGAAGCCGGGCGTCCTCATTCTCCACGGAAACCTTTGCACCTAAACCGTTAATCTCTACGTTGGTTGAAGCCATTTCAGCTGCGATCGGGTTGATGTCGTTGACGACGACGCTGTCAACACCGTCAACCTCAGCTACCAACCTTAACCCTCTCACACCACAACCAGCTAAGGCGTCACACCCTGATACCCTCCTCGCTAAAGCTTTGAAATAAGCCCTGAGGACTAGAACGGCTAAGTCTCTGCTTAAAGTCATGGAGGGGTTGTAAAAAACAGGGGTTTTACGGGGTGCCACCCTGAACTCAGCTGAGCCTTTAACTGGTATGTCTGGAATGAGGAGCTTAACGCAACCCTCTGTGACAGTCTTCGTTGGGAATCCCTGAGACTTCATCTATTAAACATCCGTAAAAGCCGTTAAAAATCTTTCTTAATAAGCCTTCTTAAAGTTTACCGACGGAACGAGCCTAAAAGCTTATTTAAAAAATGTGTGCTCAGAAAGGAGATCTTCGCCTGAATAAATGTATTCCACGGAATAGCCTACATTCCTTTAAACCTTTCAGAACTTAACCATGCACATCTAGGAAAAAATCTATGGATAATGTTATACGACACATCGATATGATTTAACACGGTGACTTGGATGGCCACATACCCTATAGTTCAGGTATCAATCGATGTTGAAACGATTGAAAAGGCTTTGTTCATCGCGGATAAGGCTGTAACCGCGGGTGTTGACTGGCTGGAAGCGGGAACACCCCTCATCTTAAGCGAGGGCTTCCACGCTGTAGCTAGTTTGAGGAAGCGTTTCCCCGGACACGTGATCGTTTCAGACCAGAAAACCATGGACGGCGGGGGTCTTGAAACTGAGATGGCCGCTAAGGCTGGAGCGAACGTTGTTGTCGTAATGGCCGCTGCCCACGACGCAACAGTCAAGGAAGCTGTGAAGTATGGAAGGCAGTATGGAGTAAAGGTCATGGCTGATATTTTAGCGGTTAAGGATAAGGTTCAAAGGGCTAGAGAGGTGGAGGATATGGGGGTAGACTACATCATCGTCCACACAGGCTTCGATGAACGCCATTATATTCCATCAGCGAACCCTCTACAAGACCTTAAAGCGGTACTTGAGGCAGTTCACATACCTGTACAGGCTGTTGGAGGCCTAAATGTGGAACAAGCGATTGAAACCTTAAGGCTAGGCGCTAAACTCGTTGTTTTCGGAGCACCGCTGGTCACACGAGATGACAGGTTCGACGTTACTGACGAACGATTCGACACAGTCTTGAAGGAAGCCGTGAAGATGGTAAAAGGTGCGATAATATATAAAACACGATGAGATTGTTTGAACGTAACTCTAACACGGCGTAACTCGAACCACTGAAGCCAAGATACCCTATAAAGCGAATACGGATTTCAGGATTCCTCCACCTTGACGTGAAGGGAGTGGGCGGAGCAGGAGAAACATGGGTCGTACGCTCTGATGAGCATCTCGATGTAGGAAGTAAGCTCGGAGTTCGATGTGTTGTTGAGGATTGGTACAGTAGTCCTTAGGTCTGATTCAATGGACGCTACGTTTATCGATGTTGGTGTAACGATGTTGACGAACTTTACCTTACCGCTATCATCGAGTTCGTAATGATGCATAAGGATGCCTCTAGGTGCCTCCGTTATCCCAACTCCATTCCCTGCTCTCGGGAAAACCGTTGAACGCTTGATACCATTTAGGTTCACGTTGTCCAGAATGTCTATCGACCTCTCTATTGAGTGCACAAGCTCTATCGCCTGAGCAGTATTATTCTGGAACCTATCTGTAAGCCTGTTTCCAAGCCCCAACTCATTAGAGAGCTTATAGGCTACTGGGTGAAGGTTTCCCCGCGCTATGTTATACCTAGCCATAGCCCCGACTGTGACAACGTCACTATCGAGGGATCCAAACTTTGCCTTACTATAAGGTAGGGATGTCTCCGTGTAGCGTTTGGAGAATTCCTCCTTAGAGACCCTGTCCCCCTTATCCGTGGCAACACCTTCAGCGTATACGAGGGGATACTCCGTCATCTTGTATATCGCCGCGTAGACGCTACTCCCCCTGACCGCGTTCGCCGGCGGCGATAGCTCTTGGAAAAGGTCAACCGTTATTCGAGCATCTTCCCTAGCCTTTCTCAGCCTTTCAATAACCGCGTGAAGCTCATCCTTTCTCGGGACTTTCGTGAAGCCTCCTACAACACAGGCGAGGTTCATGGTAGCTCTTCCCCCGATTACAGTGGCCATGTAGTTTCCTAAGGCCTTAAGCCTCATCCCCCTTTTGACGGCATCCATGTGCTTGGAAGCCATTTCCACAACGTCGTGGAAGCCGTAGTAATCCGGTAGGGCTAGGAGATAGAGGTGAAGCGCGTGGCTGTAGATGTTATCGGCGTGAGCTAATAGTTCCCGGAGAAGCATGATCCCTTCGCTGGGTTTGAAACCTAGGGCTGATTCGATAGCCTCAGTCGCTGTGAGGGCGTGGGCGTAGTCGCATATGCCACAGATTCTGGAGGCGAGTACTGGCACCTCCTTGTAGAGCCTTCCCATCAACATAGCTTCGAAAAACCTCGCAGTCTCAACGACCTTTACGTGGACATCAACGACGCCTCGCTGCGATAACTTCACGTATATGTCAGCGTGTCCCTCAACCCTTGCGAGTAAACCTGTATCCAAGTCCACGGATAACTCCTTTCCCGTATATTTCACCTCCAGACGAAGCTTAATCCTCCATTCTTCACCCGTTGCTTCAACATCTCCCTCCAGTCACCATGGTTGGGGTTTACCAAAGGACCTCTACAGTTGAAGCAGGGAACTCCAGCCGCGGGACACGGTGCACCACATCCTCCAAGAGTTAGAGGACCAGCGCAGAAAGCCCCCCTCGTAGTTACGCATTCAACCCCCCTCATCCTGCAGTCCTCGCATACTCTCATTCGCTCAAGCTTCGGCGTTTCGCCTCGAATAAGGAGCTTGATGAAAGCCTCGAACTCTTCGAGGCTTATTGGGCATCCCGGTATCATGCAGTCTACTTCGACGAATGCATCCAGAGGTCTAGCCACCCCGCTTTCTACAACCACATCAGAGCCATAGACAAGCCTTGTGGGGTTCAATCCTTCTTCTATGAGGTAGTTTTTTACTACGTTGACGCCTCCGTCTACAGCGCATGATCCAAGGGCTACAAGCACCTTCGTCTCAGACCTCAACTTCCTCAACACTTCCTCCTCCTCCTTCGTCGTTACCGCGCCGTCGATGAAGAAGACATCATAAGGTCCAGACGCCTTCTTGCTGGATGCAAGCCGGAAGCTAGCGAAATCAACATCCCGTCCAAGGTTCAGTAAGCCTTCTCCAAGCTGAAGCACCACGAATTCGCAACCCTGACAGTCTGTTAGGCTTAGGAAACCCAGCTTTGCCTTCTTCACTCCGTTAAACCCCCAAGCCTCGTTACCCCAGCCTCCTCAGCCTTCCTGTGAAGCGTCCGCGACCACATCGAATCCCATGGACTGATTCTCCCAGCTCTCTCGTAGAGGTTTAAAACAGCCTTGGACCTCAAGTGCCTAACTTCCTTTGAAGAGGGTATAGGCTGCCCCCCGCCTCCGACACAACCATCGGGACAGGCTCTAAGCTCAACGTACACTGGATGGGATTTGTCTAAGCTTTCCAGCACATTTCTACACACCCTTAAAGTGTTCGCCACTATGACTTTAACCTCGGACTCAGAGAACCTCACAGTCGTCGATTTATACTCCCCCTCACCACGGAGCGGGTTTACGATATCCGCATCGAGTTTCTCCCCTAAGAGCCGATGCGCTGTTTTCACAACGAGTTCAGCTCTCCCCCCCGAGACCATGTCTAGTATACTTGGTGACGCCTGCAAATGCGATATATCAGCTACCTCGAAGCCTTGATGCCTCTTCACCCTCGCGATGTTAGCAAGCTCCCTGACAGAGATCAAGTAGTTCAGATGCTTTCCAAGGTACGGGGGCCAATAAATCTGCGACTTACAAGCTAAGCAGTATGATATGGACGCAAGCTTGGAATCCCTGTTAATTCCATAGGTCTGTTCGAGGACTCCCGCTCTTATCAATGAACCCAGTAAAAATTGCGGAGTTTGTGTTTTTACAAGCCTGGGGGTTAGGCTGGGGAAGAACTTTACTATGAAATCGACAGCTGCGGGACACGCCGCTGAAACAACGGTTTGACTTCGTGAATTTAAGGCGTGTATCAACTCATATGCTTCATTGATTATGGATAGGTCGAAGCCGTCGTAGGAGACGAGTGAGGAAATGAAGCCTAAACTTTTCAGGAAAGCCTCTATGTCCTTTACCCACCCCTCTCCTGGACGGACCCAAAACTCCTCGCTCATCGTGATAAGGACGAGAGGGTCGACGATTGAGCAGTTGTTGAGAGGGGCTTCAAAATCCTTCTCCACATCCTGGAAACCGGGGTTCTCCTGGATAGCAGCCACAGGACAGTTAAGGGTGCAGAGACCGCATGACACACAGGGGGATTTCCCTAAACCCTCACCTAAGGGGCTACTTACAACAGTGTTGTATCCCCTGAAAGCATAATCTATCGCGTACACAGTCTGGATCTCTGAACAACTCCTTATACATCTCCCGCACAGTATACACCTGTTGAAATCCATCATAACCGCTTTGTTGGTTAAGTCAGGTTTCAGGTCTCGTACATGGTATTCCACTAGAGTATCATCGAGGTTTAGTGAAAACGCCAGCCTCTGGAGTTCGCAGTTGCCGTTCCTCGGGCAGTTTTTACAGTCAAACGTATGCTCACTAGCTAGCATCTGTAGCACAGTTCGCCTAGCAACCTGCACCCTCGGTGTTTCGGTCCAGATAACCATACCCTCCGAGACCGGTGTTGAACAAGACGGGATGAGTAACCTAGCCCTCTCAACCTCGACTACACACATCCTGCAAACACCAGTGTTCACTAAGCCTTCTAATGTGCAGAGGGTTGGAACGTTGAAGCCGGCCTTTCTAATGGTTTCTAGCACAGTTATGCCGTCGGGAACCTCAAGCCTTTTCCCGTTTACAGTAACGTTCACCAAAGCCCATAACCTCAAGAAGTCTTTACCGCGTTAAACGGGCAGAGGACCTTGCAGGTCCCACACCTTATACAGCCCTCCTGCTTTATGTAGACGACGCCGTCTACCCTTACCTCAATCGTCTTAACCGGGCAGTTTCGTACACATATCTGACATCTTGTGCAGGATTCCTGATCCACCTCGTACCTCAACAAAGCTGTGCAGACCTTTGCCCTGCACTTTCCCTCTTGGATGTGTTCCAGACATTCATCTCCGAAGTAGTTCATCATAGTTAGGACCGGGTTGGGTGCAGTCTGGCCTAGGGCACATAGGGAACTGTCTGCGATGACATGACACATATTGGTTAGTGATATGAGGTCCTCTTGCTTACCTTTTCCACTGACAAACCCTGTCAACGTGTTCAACATCTTCGTAAGGCCTATCCTACATGGAACACATTCACCGCAGGACTCGGCTGAAGTGAAGGTTAAGAAATACCTTGCAAGGTCGACCATGCAGTTGGATTCTGTTAAAACTATAAGCCCTCCAGAGCCCATTATGGCTCCGAGGCTTGTAAGGGACTCGTAGTCAAGTCCGTAGTCGAAGTATTCGATTGGAATGCATCCGCCAGATGGACCTCCGATTTGAACAGCCTTAACGCTTGAACCATCCGGTGAGCCTCCCCCTATGTCGAAAATAAGCCTCTTAATAGATGTGCCCATAGGGACCTCAGCGGCGCCTGACTTCAAAATTGACCCTGCGAGGCAGAAGACTTTTGTTCCTTTACTCTTCTCAGAGCCGAACTCAGAGAACCATCTGGAACCCTTTCCAAAGACGAGGGATACCTGGGCCAGGGTCTCCAGGTTATTAATCGTTGTAGGCTTACCCCATAAACCCTTGGTGGCTGGGTATGGAGGTCTAGGTCTAGGCATTGCACGCCTCCCCTCTATGGCAGCTATTAACGCGGTCTCTTCTCCGCATATGAATGCCCCCGCGCTGAGCATCACCTCCACATCTAAGGAGTAACCATTTCCTAGGATGTTCTCTCCCAGGTAATTCCCTTTTTTCGCCGAGGCTACAGCCTTCCCAAGCCTCTCAGCCATAAGCGGCTTCTCAGCTCTCACAAAGATGTACCCCTTACTCGCCCCGATGGCGTAGGCGGCTATGGTAAGGCCTTCCACGATCATGAAGGGGTTTCCCTCAGCGGTCAGCCTGTTCATGAAGGCGCCTGGATCTCCCTCATCCGCGTTACATACCATGTATTTCTCCTCGCCTTTAGCCGCGCGGGTGAACCTTAACTTGATCCCTGTTGGAAAACCTGCTCCTCCCCTTCCCCTAAGTCCCGAATCGGAAACCTCTCGGATAACATCCTCCGGAGCCATGGAGAGGGCAGAGCGTAGACCTTCATAGCCTCCTACAGCCACGTATTCATCCAAGGAGTAAGGGTTAATCCGCCCAACATACTCCAGAATATTACGTTCTTGAAGGGCGTAGAATGGTTCATCCCTTAAATTCTTAACCATCACCTCCTGAGTGGACTGGATCGAGTCTGGGGAACACCCGGGTAGGTAATCGTTGAAATGAGTTAACACTGAGGAGGCGTTGTCAGGGGTAACATTCGTGTAAAGGATGCTCGAACCACCCCTCTTTGCCACCTCAACCAGAACTTCAGCATAGCACATGCCATTGCATCCGACATCAACAAGCTCCATGTCAAGTTCCTGAGCGGATATGATGGCTTCAAGCACCGTCTTAACCTGTTTAGCATTCTTAGCAAAACTGCATGTGCTGCTACCAACCATTACCCTAAGCTCTCTTCCATAGAATAGTACCTCAGGCAGACGTTCACTCTCATCCCTCAGGTAGCCGATGATCACAGTGGCTTCACCTATACTTTGAGACTACCTTCCTTATGTCCGATGAGTTCATCTTGCCGTATATGTTATCGTCGACCTTAACGATGGGCGCCATGCTACATGCTCCTAGACACCTGACTTTATTAAACGTAAACCTACCATCCTTTGAGGTGGCTTCACCTTCACTCATCCCGGCAACCTTTAAGAACGCACTGAAAACAGAGGCAGCACCCTTGACGTGGCACGCTGTACCGAAGCAGAGGTAGACCTGATGTCTTCCCCCGGGTTTCAACCTAAACTGGTGGTAGAAGGTTGCGACTCCATAAGCATGTGAGACAGGTACTCCAAGCTTCTCAGCAGCTGCAACAATGGCTTCATTAGGGAGGTAGCCGATGGTATACTGTAAGGCTTGAAGCGTTGGGATAAGGTTTGCAGGTTTATTTTCGAAGCCTAAGAGAACCTCTGAAATCCTTTTCTGAAGTCTTGAATCGAAGTCATCGCTCTCAGGCTCTGTTTTCACTCTCCATCACCAGTCTAACAAAGGATGAACATTCCCCAACTTTTACGCAATATGTTGTTTGAAGCCTTTATAAAAAGTAGTAGCATGGTATAAATGTTTAGGAAGATTAGTTGAACCTTATAAATATACACTTTCCGATCAAGTGATGCCACTCTGTTCCACATAACTGCCTATTTCAGTTGCATTAACCTTCTTATGAGAACTCACACTTATGCCTCACTAATACATGATAAAAGGAAGGGTTAGGCGTCTATACCTCAATAGCCATTCCTACTTCCATGATCTGTCATAACATTCCATATGGAGTAACGATAGCGTGACAGGTCGAGCTACATTAATATATTCTCTAATCGATCTCTTGAGAAGAGTGTGTCACCATGCGCAGGAGGACGAGTCCATCGATAAGGCGGTACTGGCCGACTTTACATGAAGTTTCAAAGGCTTTGAACTCCAATTTGAACCTTTCAGCGGTTCTAGATTTAACGCTCAAAAGCGCGGTTGAGGCTATGAACGTTAAAGCATGCAGCATAAGGCTGCTCGATGAAAAGAAGCAGAGACTGGAACTCGCAACAGCCCACGGGCTAAGCGACGCATACCTTAAAAAAGGACCCGTAGAAGTGGAGAAAAGCCTCGTAGACAGAGAAGCCCTCCAAGGAAAGTCCGTGGCCATCATCGACGTAACCAAGGATGGACGATGGCAGTACCCTGAAGAAGCGAGGAGGGAGGGAATCCGTTCCGTCCTCTGCGCCCCACTTTTAGTCAGAGACAAAGCTGTGGGTGCTATCCGTGTCTATACATCTAAACCTCATAGGTTCAGGAGGGTTGAGGTGGAGTTTCTCTCAGACTTGGCAAGTCACGCAGCTATAGCTATCGAGAATGCGAGGTTGCAGCAAAAATTACAGAAGCGTCTACGAGACTTTACCACGTTGTTTGAAGTTGGGAAAACGATCACGTCCAGTCTTGAGTTACAGGATGTGCTTAACTCCATCGTGAAAAGCGCGGTTGAGGCTATGAACGTTAAAGCATGCAGCATAAGGCTGCTCGATGAAAAGAAGCAGAGACTGGAACTCGCAACAGCCCACGGGCTAAGCGACGCATACCTTAAAAAAGGACCCGTAGAAGTGGAGAAAAGCCTCGTAGACAGAGAAGCCCTCCAAGGAAAGTCCGTGGCCATCATCGACGTAACCAAGGATGGACGATGGCAGTACCCTGAAGAAGCGAGGAGGGAGGGAATCCGTTCCGTCCTCTGCGCCCCCTTATCCGTCAGGAGCAAGGTGATCGGGACGATCCGCGTGTACACAGCAGAATTCCACGAGTTTGATGAAGATGAGGTAAGGTTTCTATCCGCACTTTCAAGCTACGCTGCCATAGCTATTGAAAATGCGAGACTTTATGATCGATGCATCCTCAACTACGAGGAGCTAATGAAGGATATGTGGAAGTGGTATGAGTGGGGAAGACACCTGCCATGAATAGCGGGGTTTACATACTCGCCGAGACATTTTTCTAGTCGATTAAACGCGATCCATGCTAGGCTTAAGGAAGGCACATTACACTCACTGCTTAAAGCTCCTCATATCTTGTAGAGCTTCTTAATGAGCTCGATATCCCTCTCCGTGATCTCTACAGGTTGCTTTCCCATAGTCCTCGAAACAAAGGTCATTGTGGCGCATTCCTCAAGGATCTCCATAGCTGTCAAGGCTTCGTGGAGGTCGTAGCCAATCGTAACTGCCCCATGATTCTGCAGCAGGATAACTCGACTTCCCATAGCAGACTCAGCCACAGCTTCCCCGAGCTCACGCGTCCCAGGGTAGATGAAGGGGACAACGGGTGCTCTAGCGATCATTAAGGCTGCTTCAAGGGTTATGGGTCTAACCCTCACACCTGCCAGCGTTAGACCCGTAGCCATGGGTGGGTGGCAGTGTAGTACGCAGTTGATGTCGGCGCGGTGTTTGTATATGGCGACGTGGATAGGCCACTCCATGGAAGGTTTAAAGATTCCCTCCATTAAGCGCCCCTCCAAATCTATCTTGACGAGGTCCTCAGGCTTGAGGCTTGGCTTGTAGAGCCCTGATGGGGTTATCCAAACCTCACCAGCCTCAGGAAGTCGCCGTGAGATGTTCCCCCCAACTCCAGTCATCATGCCCCGTCTATACAAGGCGGCCATGCAACTAACCATCTCTTCCTTAAGCTCCATCTCCTCAGCATCTTCACCCAAGCAACTAGGCCCCATAGCGTCTATGAAACACTGGTTATTTATAATAATAGCCCTTGCATACACGTAGTTTAAGTACAGGTACCTGTATCTAGATGATGGGTTGCGGTGATGGTAGCTGAAGTTGTTTTCAAGGCTGTAGTTATGAGCAAGATGTTTGTACAGGACCCTGTGGAGGGAGAAGCTATAAAGATTGAGCTTTCCGAGGATAGGGCTATGCCTCCACCAGTCATTGTTTCACGGAGTGATGAAAGTCAGATCGCCCGTGAGGTCGCACCGATTGTGCAACAGGTTGTACGATCTATGCCCTTCGCAGCTCATGGTCGAATAAGGGTTCCCCGCCTCACCCTTTGGCTTACAAGGGATGAATGGGACCGCTTAGAGCCGAAGCCCGAATTAGGGGATGAAATCCAAGTGAGGGTTACCGGAAGCCACATTGAGGTTACGAGTCTGTAAACCATTGTAAATAGGTATTGCGGAAAAAAGCTTAACTTAAGAGTAACAATGCGTCTTACATAATTGTTAATTGAGCGTGAACGGATAACTTCATGAATGTTAAGCAATGCTGGAGGGATAATTTTCAAACCAGGGTATTAGCATCAACGATGTTTAAGGATGTGAAAAAATGGGTTAAGTCCCAACTATGATGGGTTCCGTGAGCCTCCTCAACGTTGCTATGGCTGAAAGTGCGGCAAGGTAGCTTGTGGCAGGGTTTCAAGTGAGGGAACGTTGTGGATTTGAGTTGAAAGTTCACCGAAGTCTCCTTTAACTGTTATTTCATGAATGTTTCTATGTATTCCCGGGTCGACGACGATGCGTACCCTCGTTTTCTGAGGCCCAAGGGATGCTATGCTTAATGTGGCGGCGACGTTCACATTGGCTGGGAAGAGTTTACATGCCTCAACAACTGAGCCTTCGTATACCACGGTCGGTTTTTTAATCGCTTCAAGACCGAACCCTTGGGATTCGAGGTAGGGTGAAAACTTAAAGGTTCAGGTGGTTTAATGGACGTTAAAATCGTTTCAGTTATTTTTCCAACAGCGGTCACCCTTGTACCGTCGAGGCGGGCTATAGCTCCTGAGGGCACATAGACCTTCCGCCTCATCTGTGTGGCTAAAGACTTGAGGTTTCCGAGTAGGATGGGATCTACGAGGGCGCCTACTCTCATTGTTAATAGGTCTTTTCCGGCTTTGAGAATGGTTAACACATAGCTGCGTACAACTTCTTGTGAAATCGCTTCTACAATGAATTCAATATTTGGGAGTTAAACAGTTTTTCAGGTGACTTTGCTACATCTGGTTTTTTCTTAAGCGTCTCCGCTAAGGTAAACGCCCTGTGAAGGTTTCGGTCATAAACCATTTGAAGCTGTACGTTACCGGCTAATCCTGATTCGATGGCTTTAACCAGGGTTTTCCCTATAGCACCGCATCCTATAAGGCTCACGTAGAGAGTATGCGTCCCCGCTCCCACGTTTCATCCACCTAAGACTTACCACTCGCTTTAACCCAGGCTAAGTTCATTGTAGGTGGAGCTTCAACGCGTGAAGTATTATATCCGCTGCTTCTTCGAAGTACCTTCCCCTCGTGTTTATAACGAGGGTGTAGTTTCCTGGGTTGAGCCAGTCCTTGTTGAAGAGTCTCTCAACCATGTGCTTTCTCTCCTTATCACTGCTCTGGACTGTTCTCAGGGCTTCATCTTTTCCTATGCCCCTTCGCGTAGCTATATGATTAGCACACTCATCCTCTGAAGCCACAAGGAGGACTTTGAAGGTTTTCACGTCTTCGATGAGCATGAAGCCCGACCTACCCTCCACAATAACGTCGCCGAGGTTTAGGGTATCGCTGAGCTCACCTACAATCATTTTATCTAAGTCTACCTCCCCTGACTTGGTGTGAAGCTCAAACTCAGCGAAGGACTCCTTGAAGTCTAACACGATGCCTTTCACAAGGTCGCTCGTGCTAACGCATTTTATGCCGAGCTTTTGAGAGAGAAGTTGCCCAACTTCCGTGCAGCCAGCGCCAAGCGGTCCACATACAGCGATCCTCATTGGACCATCGATGTAAACCATGTAATGAACTTACTTAAACCTTATGGGTTAAACTGTTGAAGGCTGCTAACATCATCGTCTATTTCTAAGTTCAGTTTAGGCGTAGCAAATTATCCCTAAGATGTTTCAACAACATTTCCACCTGCAGTCCACTATTCCTTTATCATATATCGGTTTATAGGGGATAAACTCGAAAATTTTAGTCTTAAGCTGGGTTAATATTTTTAAAAGCGTAGTGGATTTAATAGTAGTGAGTGATCACCTTCGGATTATATACGTTGGTCCTTAGGAAGACTTCACTCAAACATAGATTGCGTGCCTTTTCATCCTCAAGTATACCTTCAGCATCGGCTTCATACTTTTTCATGGCCCAAATTGGGGGAGGATATTTCTACAGCCAGCTGACTGTGAGTAGCTCTTTACATGTAATTGAACTTAAACTATGACACCTTGCGAGAGCTTTTTAGCACAGACACGGGCGCGGGTCGATGGATTTCTTTAGAAACTAGTATCATTTAACCTTTTTTCTTCAGATGTCACTTTCAGAGTATTTATTGTACCTTTTGCAGTTCGGTGATAGTAAATGTAAGTTTGATAAATTGAGGGATATCAGGGGTTCCTGAAACCTTTCCCTGTCCTTCAAGCTTGTCGTTGATGTAGACTTTTACATCCCATGCCAATCCCGCTTCACACCCGCTGTTCCCATAAATCAAGTAGTGTGGTCCTGGAAGCAGGACAACCGTTTCCTCGTATGCGAGAGGGGTGGATCGAGTGTCTATGACCACGTCTTCTTGGATAATCCAGAAAGGTGTTAGCAGGCTTCTATCAATGGTCATCCCGTGAATACGCTCGTAGGGGTCCTTTGCCGAGTTAGCTTCTATCCGTATCTTCACCTCAATGCCCCCAAGAGACTTCAGTTCAGCCAACTTTTCCTCTTTTAACCTAATTCTCAACGTTTCCCACTCCGTTATCATTTTTCTAACTTTATCCATCGCTTCCTTAACCTTTCCCTCAAACGCATCGTCAACCTTATCAATCCAGTAGGGATAGGCTCGTTGATGAGGCTCTACTATCGAGAGAATGGATTTCATTACCTCTACTTTGCCCTTTATTTCAAACGATACACTTTCCGCTTCTACGAAATTTTTCTTCTCCCTCGATTCTTCCATCATTCTTCTCTTATTCTCTACCCAATGAAGGACATCTCCAACCCAGTCTACAACCTCTCCTAAAAAGCGGATAAAGTCTTTCTCAGGCATCTGCTTTATTCCAACTTCATTCACGACCTTCGCTGTGTACCGTACTCCTTCGTTTCTCGTTTTGTTGAACCATGCTCGTATCACGGCGGCTTCTTTATCGTCTGGTTGCCCAAGCCATGGACTCTTCACTTCGAATATCAAGACCATTGGTTTAATACTCAAGGTGTCTAACCCGAACTCTTTACCCTTAACCCGCACCATCTCTTTAAGCGAGAGCCTTCTCTCCGAAAGCGTCTTAAGGACACCCTTGCGTTTGGGTATCATGTATGGTCCTTTGGGGCATCCAAGCGGTAGAATCGATGCTTCACCCTGAGAGTATTCCAACTTAGTATCCCAGCACCAGAACCAGTTCATATGGCAGCCTAGACGGTTTGGACCGATGATCTTCCTTCCAATGATTCCAGCGCGCGCGTCTCTCTCATACTTCATCTCAGCAACCGTCGCGGTATCAAACCATGCACCGATAGAAAGCTCAGGAACGATGCTTGAAAGCAGTGGACCTAGAGGCGGGGGCCTACCGAGATCTAAGGCTTTCAACAATCTATTTCTCTCCTTCTCTAGTAAGCCATAATCTTCCCACTCGCCGATGTTTTCCCAATCTGTGCCAGCACGTATAGGTTCCTCACCCTTCGTCTTCAAATAACCTGCGATGACATACCATCTGTCAGGGTCGTCCTTTTCCGATTCCATGATTGATCGGTCGATGACCGGTTCGACATTGTACCAATCTCCTCTCCGCATTGCTCTAAGCTTCTCGATCGCCTCAGAACGGTTACCCTTCTCTATGTGCTCAAATATTTCCTCATACTTTGCACATCGGGCTTTGAACGCGAGCTCGTCCCTAACACGCATGTACACCAATTCGGATTTCCCTACGCTAAAATCCGCTTCGCTCTTAAGCCATCCATACTTCTTAGCCGCTATGATCCGTAGATATTCGTCGTCGCGTATGTCCTTAAAGAACTCAGCCGTCTCGCACATCATCTCCTCCTCCTGCCCGGGAAGATAAACGATGCTCGCCTCCATGATCAGCATATAGCCTATCGGATGTAGCAGGTTGAAGGCATCTTTAACTACCTCAAACTCCTTAGGGAAAAAAGACTTTAATACATCTTTTAATCTTGTGATCTCACCCTTTTTCCCTAGGAGAAAGCGTAGATTCTCTTCGCTCTTCGGCAGTAAGAAAGCTTGATCCTGAAGATAGGTAACATGCTTATCTTGTTGTCCCCCAACCCAAGTACACCAGAAGCGACAGAAATTATATGCGCCCTTTTTGTATATCTCTCGCTTCAGCTGCTTTCCATACCTATTCATTAGCTCCTTAACCTGTCTCCTTTCATCAGGACTAATTGACCATTCATCAATCTCCCTGCCTTCCCACTTCACAGGTATGTCAACTTTAAAGGCGAAAAGATACCAGCTATTGGGAACATCGATCTGCATACGCATCGCTCCATGCCCAGATAATCTACGCTGGAAAGGTTAAATCCAAAGCCTCTGATCACTTATGGAAAGATGAGGCTCCTCATAAGCGTTATCGATAAGGTGGAGGCACTAGAAGCCTTTAGAGGTGGAGCCCACATCATCGACGTTAAGAACCCTAGGGAAGGCGCCCTAGGCGCAAACTTTCCAAGAGTTATTAAACAGGTGAGGGAAGCCGTACCTAGTGATGTGGAGGTTAGCGCCACCATCGGTGACCTACCCAACCTTCCTGGAACCGCTTCCTTAGCAGCCTTGGGCGCCGCGGTTTCAGGAGCCGACTATGTGAAGGCAGGTCTTTATGGTGTTGGAAAAGTCAGGGAGGCGGTTGGTTTAATGCGGGAAGTCTGCGGGGCTGTAAGGAGCCTTGGTTATCCTTCCAAGGTTGTGGCCGCGGGATACGCGGATTTCAACGATTTTGGTGGTATAAATCCCTTGGAACTACCGCGTATCGCCTATAAAGCTGGAGCTGATGGGGTGCTTATCGACGTTAAGGTGAAAGGGGCTAGAAAGCTCTTCGACCTCATTGACCAAAAGGATTTAACAAGGTTTATCGTGGACGCGCATGGATATGGTTTAACCGTGGCTTTAGCGGGGTCCTTGGAGAGAGATGATATAAACAAGCTCTATGAGCTCGGAGCCGACATCATGGGTGTTAGGAGGGCTGTCTGCAACTCGCGAAGCTGGTTGACTGGTAGGGTTCAGGAGAAGGCTGTGAAAAAGTTTGTTGCAGTGATCGAGGATTTGGAGAGGGCTTAGATGAAGATCCGTGTTCCCACAACCCGTTCCCCCCTTAAAATCTTCCCTAGTCTCTCTGGAAACTTCCCGTTAACCACGTAACATTCTAAAAGCTTCCCTTGAAGAAACATGGGCAGATGCTTGTCAAGGCACGTCCTCTTATCGAGGCTTAGAAGTCCCTCTACCCTCAGTGTCTCTATGAGCCTCGCGTCCTTGTTAACTTTTGGGTCCTCTGTGAAAACCCCGTCCACATCCTTGACGAGTATCAGCTTCCCTGTGTTTAACAACCCTGCGATGTAGGCGGCTATGGTGTCTGAGGTTACGTCCCAAGAGTGTTCCAGCGGATTTCTTCGAGTCATAAGCCTCGACGGTAGGAGTATGGGAAGCTTTTCAGCTTGGGAAAGCCGTTCAGCCGCGTTTAAACCCGTAACAGCCTTGGAGTTTGGTGTAAGGCTTTGTAGAAGAAGCCCGAACTGGTCCATGGCAAGTATGGCCATCATATGCGAGGCTGAAGCGGGAAGCCTGAATTCTCGGTCAAGCTCCCTAACAGTGTCTGCGAACTTACCTCCACCGGGAACGAGGAGTAACCTATGACACCTTGCAAGGCTTCCAAGCTCCATGCATAAAACCTTTAAGGCTGAAGCATCCTCTGCTAGGCTTCCCCCAACTTTTATCACGGCTTCCATTTTAACGCCTTCCCCTCAAGGCTGGTGGCAACCATAAGGGCGACCCCTGTTGAAGGCATCATATTAGCCAGCTCATTTCCACCCACAAATTCGCTTAAGTCGATGATTCTCTTGAAGCCAGCTTCAGCGGCGGCTTTCTCAGCGAGAAACTTCCTTCCAAGCCCTGTAACAACGGCTGGGATATCCCCTTTAAGGTGTTTAACCCGGTTGTAAATCTGGTTTAGGGCTTCGGTGATTTGCTTAACCTGGGCTTGATAGATGTATTCAGCCATTTCCTTAATCTCCTCTTTAGCTAGCATATCCCTATCGGCGCATACAACCCTCGCAAGCCTAGCCTCCGCCTCCGCTCTAGTCTTTCCCCTGCCATCAGCGGTCTCAGTGGTGTAGTCCTCTTCCCTTATGTTTCCAAGGATGATGTGGACGTCTCCTGAGAGGGCGAAGAGCTCTGATGAAACTCTGGCGGGAGAATCCCTTACAGGTATAGGGTTTAC
The DNA here is from genome assembly GCA_964396445.1 of uncultured Candidatus Bathyarchaeia archaeon. Classification (GTDB taxonomy): domain Archaea; phylum Thermoproteota; class CALKCG01; order B24; family JAWCPE01; genus CAYNFI01. The sequence goes on along the minus strand of CAYNFI010000006.1, from coordinate 29,845 downwards.
TATAGCTGCTACATTCGTCCTTAAGGCGCCTGTGTACACAAGTTCACCGTTCATAAGCTTCATCAAGTCGTTCTTCCCTTCAGCGATGGCTTTCCCATCAACTACGGGTATGATGCTCGTGGTTGTGCTCCCAACGTCTATGATGATGCAATCCTTCACCCATATGGATACAAGCCATGCTGTTGCAGCCCAATTCGCGGCTGCAACCTTTAAGGGGTTACCTCTTGCTTCATGTACAGACCTCAAGCTTCCATCACAGTCTAGGACATAGATGCGGGTGTCTTGGAAAACCTGCCCCACGCAGTCGAGTATGTGGTTAACCCCTTCTGTTTTCGTTTGGTAGACATCTGAAAGCTCTGCGGTCATGGTTACGCCGACGGCGCAAAGCTTTCCAGCATCTAAAAGATCAGCCTTAAGCCCGCTGAGCACGGTTGGAAGATTTTCCTTCCCAGCCTTCCATAAAGGGAAATACTCCATAGAGGCTTCGATTCTCTTAACGAACCCAGTATCTATTTCTACAACAGCCGCCTTTGTGTTGGCTCCACCGATGTCAAGCCCTAGAACCACATATTCCCCATTTTGCTCAGACATCCTGAAACACCTATCGATCCCCGAGGTTCTCCTCCGTATCTTTTAGGGAATTTTTTGGATCCCCCCGCGGATGCCTCCCCTATAAATTGGTTTCCTTTTCCTCCATGATCTCTTGTTTAATCCAGCTTTAAGTCCTCTTTTCGAACGGTGTATTGGTTGTTGGATAAGCGTTTGCCCTTATAATCGTAAACGAAGAGTTCTACGCGACATTCCTCAGATGCTTTTATCAAGCCTACTACTTGCGCACTTTTAGTTTCCAGATGAAATTTCCTCCTCTCCCGTTCCTTAACCTGTCCTTCAGCGCTTATAATAAGCCATTCAACCATGCAATTAAATGCATCCTTGAAATCGTTGACAACATAAACTCTGCAGCCTTTCCTAATGGAGACATTGGGTGATTCAGGCCACTCCATCATTATATGGAGTGGGTTGAAGGATTCCTTAATAACCCCGTAAGCCTCCTTTTCTCCGTAGTAGTAGTCGATTATTGAGTCTGTGACAGCGGGGAGACAGTCCTTGAAGTGGAAGAGTAGGGCGCCGTTTATTGGGTTGAATTTATGTCTTCGTAGACACTCGATGTAGAACTTCAGCAACTTAGCTTGATAACTCTGCGTCTTCGCTATGAACTCGTGGATATCCTTGGAATTTTTAGGCTTCAATGCCTCGTTGACGTTGTAGAGGTGCATTCTATAATTGTAACGGTTCCATATTTTTAGGTTGACCTCCCTATCATCAGGCGGCCACACATACTTTTCTGGGATAAATCTTATGAGCGAAGCGTAGTTTGGAACTGCTTGGACCCCAAACTCTGAGACAAAGCCTGCACGTTCACAGTTCTTTTCAAGCTCAGACATGTCAGGGGAGAACCAGCCCCAGTAGAAGTGAAGATCAGCCGTTCCACCCCAGTTGGTTCCATTCTCTGGGATGACCGGGCGCGTTTCATCTAACTCCTTTATACGCTTCTCAATCAGCCTATCTAGGACATCGAAGTTCTCTTTCCTATGGGGTTCGCTGTGGCAGCACCATAGCACGATGCTTGGGTGATGCCTCAAGGCTAGAACCATGTCCTCAGCGACCCGCACAGCTCTGGGAACGAGATCTCCGCTGGTTGTGTACCGCCATTGCAGGGGGAAATCCTGATACACCATTACCCCTATTCCGTCGCATACATCGTAGAAAACATCCTTCTCCACGTTGGCGAAGCATCGAACCATATTCATATTCGCTTCCTTCATCAGGGATAGGTCTCTCCTGTAACGCTCTTCAGTAACACGTGAAGGGAATTTATCGGAGAGGTAGTTACACCCCCTTGCGAAGAAGCGTACATTGTTTAAGTAAAGCGCCCATTGATAGCGGTCTCCACCGTCGCCTTTTCCCTTCGCTATAGTTCTAACCCCTACAGGTCTAGTATAAGTGACCGATGAGCGACCCTTCACCCCCAACGTAGCTTCCAGGTTGTATAGGTCGGGTTCTCCAAGGTCCCATGACCACCAGAAGCGAGGATGGATCGTGGATGTAAAGCTATACAGCGTCTTACCTTTCTTAACGTGTGTTAAGTGTTTGCCTAACTCGATCACGTCACCGTTAAAATTTTTAGGTGCGAGATGGGTCTCCAAGGTTACATCCGTATCCTGCTTTGAGATCATGGTGACTTCAACGCTTATGTAGGCCTTCGCACCCTCGACCTTCATTGTTTCAAAGTTGACGTCTTCTATCCAAGGATCTGATTTTGCTATAAGCCGAACATCCTGCCAGATTCCCGCCGGGTTGACGTTGCAGGGGTATTGGCAGCAATCCCAGTCCTGCAGTGCTCCCATTACCTTTGATTTCTCCCTGAAATCCTGCCGCCTCGTGTATTGCTCAGGTTCAAGAGGGGCTGAAGCCTTAACCACGATTACGTTCTCTTCTTTCAGGATACCTGTTACGTCATATTTGAACGGTGCGAAGTATCCCTCGTGTTCACCAAGTTTCACATCGTTAAGCCATACCTCTGAGAAGTATGAGACAGCCTTGAACTCCAGCAGAATAGTTTCAACGTTTTTAAAGGGGGGTTTAAACCTCCTCCGATACCAGCTTGTTTCGCTGTAATTCGGGTATCCAGCTACCTGCCAGAAAGATGGAACCTGAATGCTTCCCCAGTCTCCGTCATCGTATGTTGAGGCGTGGAAACCCTTCTTCTTCCCGATGTCCTCGGGGTCCATTAAGAACTTCCATCTCCCATTTAAAGAGAACGTGTCTACGTTTTTCATTCCCGACTCCCCAATGAACCTACTCTGGGACTCAGTCATACTTATACTAGAGGAAATAAGTGAACGCGTTATTACCTTTAAAGATAAAGAACCGTTCATTCTTTCATGGTCACACAGCTCGGAATTGCGTTTTTCATTCCACGGCCTTCAGTGCGTAACCCTTGGCAGAAGGAGAATTGTTAAAACACGCTGTCTCCTCAAATACCTCTACAACTCTAGCAGTAAGTACATGGTTAGGAGATAACTCTACCAAGGAGTAAACTCCGCTTGACAGTTACGTCTTTTAATGGTTGGGTTTCCCAAAGCGCATAGGAGACGCCTTCGGTGTCGGGAGCGCTGAGCTTCATCGGCTTAGCCCAACTGACGGCGTTTGCTATAACTCTTAGCACGTTAGCGTCATAATATATGGGTAGAGTTTCATGTCCTGGACTGAAGTAGAAGACCTTGCCTGAGCCGCGGTAGAAACAGCATCCGCTTCGAAAGACCTCGCCTCCTTGGAACCAACTGATGAAGACAAGCTTGTCCGGTGGAGGTATATCGAAGGGTTCACCGTACATCTCCGTATGCTCAAGCTCGAAGGACTCGCCGACGCCTTCAGCGATTGGGTGCCCTGGAGCTACAACCCAAAGCCTCTCCTTCTCACCTGCTTCCCTCCACTTTAATCCACATGTTGTTCCCATGAGACGCTTAAAGACCTTGGAGAAATGCCCTGAATGGAGGACGATGAGACCCATGCCTTCGAGGATTATGCGTCGATAGATCCTTTCAACCACTACGTCGCTTACCTCATCGTGAGCTGCGTGACCCCACCACACAAGAACATCGGTACCGTTAAGGATACCGTCACTTAACCCATGCTCCGGTTCGTCGAGTGTGGCGGTGCTAACCTGAAACCTAGGCTGCGCCTTTAAATAGTCTGCGATAACTGTGTGAATCCCGCGTGGGTAAACCGCGGCGACTTTAGCATCCCTCTTCTCCTCCACATACTCATTCCAAACCACCACCCTGACACAATCCATGACGAACACCACAACCTATGGAATCGTATCCCCGAAGTAATATGCTTTCTACAACGGTGGCGAAGTCGACAACTAAAAACGAGGGTTCGGTCTCCTAGGAGTAGGTGTAACAGGATACGATGTTTCCGCCTAAGGATCACTTTACGAGGAGCTTAGAGAGCTGATCCTTAACTTTTAGGAAGCTTTTAGCAGCTCCCCTTAAGGTTTTTGAATACGTGCTGATAAGTGCGTAAGCTTTATCTCCACATCCTACCGGGAATGGGGGTGAGACAACATCATCTTTTCCATATGTTTCGGCTAAGGTGTTCCATGTGAAGCACCTGTGATAGGCGGCTTTGAGGAATAATGAGGAGCCTAAGCCTTCAACCTTTTCAGGAAGACTTTTTGTTAAAACGGCGTCTAGGATGGATTGGGCTAGGTTAAAACCCATAACCCGGCTGATACCTATGTAAGATGCGGATAATCGTGGGTTAATCTCTATAATGACGGGTTCATCCCCTGCCAAAACCATGTCTACGCAAACGTAACCCCTTAGCCCTTTAAACAACCGGACGGTTTCCCTGGCAATCTCATAGGCTTTCTCCTTCAACGTATGCCTTAAGGGTGTGAAACCCCCTAGGTAGGTTGAATCACCCGTAGGCGGAGACAATGAGGGAAACTGCCTGTTAAGCGCGACCGGGAAGCTATCCTTCTCCCCTACGATTAATGAGACGCTGGCGGGGATTCCTCTCACGAAACGTTGAGCGAGGAAAAAGGAGCCTGAAGCTTCCCGCACCAGTTTTCTCACACCGGCTTCAACCTCTCCTTCATGCCTTACAACACTGAGGCCTGAAGCCCCAACTCCATCCACGGGTTTGAAGATAAGCGGGAAACCGAGGCTTCGTATTCGGTCTATTTGACGATGGTAATCTTCGAAGTCTATTGGGATTGTCTCTGGAACCTTTAATCCAGCGTTCCTCAACTTACCATAGACTCGGGCTTTATCAGCTACTACTTTGATAGTTTTATGGGCGGAGTTTAGGGATGTACCTTCGCCGACCACGTTTACAACAGCCTCTACAAGCTTATGTAGTAATCCTGCAGATTCGGGAGCGATAACATAGACGCCGTCGAAGCCGGTCGCTAGCTTTCCCAGGAGGGTTTCAGGTTTTGCACGAGGGTTTGAGGGAATTACTTTTTCAGCGTTAATCGGAGGATTATAGCTGAGAAGCCTCTTATCGATGATCGTGGTTACATTATGCCCGGCTTTCTTAAGGTCTCGGGTAAAGGTCCTGAGCATACCGTATCCTTCACATAGGATATTGGAGGAGACCATTCCATTGCTTGAAAGGCTACCAGCCGTGGCAGCCTCGTAGACCAGAACCCGCACTTTCCCACTCTTCAGACCTTTATTCTCTTCAATATCGTATCTACCATGTTCCTAAGTTAAATTTACGGCTGATTGGAAGATATTACCCAATCTTTATCAGAGGCGAGTTTCAGCTAGGTGAGTGCAACGGAGCCATCTTCATGGAACACAGCCCGCCGGTCAACTTCTTTATACGGGTATTTAATCGCGACTTCCTCGTTGAGTTCAATGCCAAGACCTGGCTTTTCAGGGATCTTCAAGTAGCCGTCCTCAATTTTTAACGGGTTTTTAACGACCTCGCTTCTCGGCGGTCTATCGTCGGGGATGTACTCTAGGATTAGGAAGTTTGGCGTAGATGCGGCTATATGAGAGCAGACAGCTGTGGCGACGGGGCTCATCGGGTTGTGTGGGGCAAGCCAGATGTAGTAGGCATCAGCCATCACCGCAATCTTTTTACACTCCATGATGCCGCCGCAGACGCAGGGATCGGGTTGGACGATGTCTACCGCTCGCCTCTCCAAGAGTTCTCGGAACCCGTAGCGTGTGAAAAGCCTCTCTCCCGTGGCAACCGGGATGCTCGTATGAGCTTTAAGCTCTTGCAGTGGCCCTATGTTCTCGTAGAGGAAGGGCTCCTCGAGGAACAGAGGCTTGTACGGTTCCAAAACCTGGGCGATTTTAATAGCTGTTGAGGCGTTGTAGGCGATCCCGTGCAGGTCTACGGCTATGTCTACATCCTCGCCGACTGCTTCACGTGCAGCCCTTACTCTTAATGCGGATTCTCTTACCAAGGCGTTCTCGCCTAGAAGGTTATAATTTGGTGGATGAGGAGCGATCTTCACCGCCTTATACCCTCTCTTAGCGACGGTTTGCGTGTTCTCAGCAAGCTCCTCAGGCGTTCCCCCTCCTGCATGCGTGTATACCTTAATCTTATCCCGGCATCGCCCGCCGAGAAGCCTCCAGACGGGGACGTTGAGACTCTTACCGAGAATATCCCAGAGAGCGTGTTCTAACGCGCTTAAACCACCCATATCCACTGTTCCCAGCGGGAACCTTGAGAAACGGTACATCGCCTGCCAGTGGAACTCTATGTTCCTAGGGTCTTGCCCTATGAGCCGGTGGCGGAACTGATGAATCGAAGCCTCCGTAGCCTTGTCACGCAGAGTGCCGAAGGCTTCTCCTATACCCTCAATGCCATCATCAGTTACGAGCTTAACGAAAACCCAGTTTCTCAAGCCACTGTTAACGATAAAGGTCTTTAACCCCGTGATCTTCAATAACAACTCTCCTCCTCAATGAAAGACATAGAAGATACGGTAGATCGGGTTATATTTTTTGGGATATTTCGTATAGTTAATCCACGAATGCTTTATGTTCCTCGCTTCAGGCTTTGTTACATTTATTCATCTATAAATCCCCTAGAGATTGAAAGACTTCGTTGTCGACTTCAAATTCTGAATTTTTACATTAGTTAATTAGGGTATTTCCATATCGAGCCACAAGGAGCCACTGTATCGAAACAACCTCGCAGTGCATTGAGAGTGAGGAAAAATAAATGAATGCGTTATTAACCTCGTTTCCTTTCTAATGTAATATATTTGGAGCTTGGGTGATGAGTGTTGAAGGTTGTTCCCGTCCTCGATGTTCTAGGGGGATTAGCCGTTCAGGCTTTCAAGGGTAGGAGGGAAGCGTATAGACCTCTTAAGAGTGTTCTCTGCGAAACGGCAGAGCCCTTAAGTGTTGCCAAGGCTTTCGCCTCACTAGGCTTCAAAGACCTTTACCTCGCCGACCTAGACGCCATCCTTAAAAAGAACCCGGATTACACGCTCTACAAACGTATAGCCACGGAAACAGGTCTACATCTTCTCGTGGACGCTGGGGTAGACGCATTCGATGAAGCTGAGAAGATTCTTTCAAGCGGGGCTTCAAAGGTTGTTGTTGGAACGGAAACTTTAACAAACCCGGAACTCGTGAGACACCTTGTTGAAGCCTTAGGGAAGGAGAAGGTTATCGTTAGTATAGATCTGATGGGTGGGAGGGTTCTAAGTAAAGCTGAGGCTTTAAGGCGTATGGAACCCCGATCGGTTGCTGGGATGTTTCAACGCATGGGTGTAATCCAGGGTATCGTCCTCGACCTTTCAAGGGTAGGTTCTGAGGATGGACCAGACTTTCATACCCTTGAACTGGTTGTTGTCGAAAAGGAGTTTTCAACGATCGCTGGCGGCGGGGTTCGCGGCTTAGGTGACTTAAATACATTAAGACGGATGGGTGTATCCGCCGTCCTCGTTGCAACGGCGCTTCATACAGGTATGATCTCGATGGAAAAATTGAGGGAGGGTCGTTTCATTTAAAGCCTGTATCAGGCTTCAACGAGGGTTTCGGAGCTCCTAACACCTTCTAACCCGTTTATCCGAGCGGAGACCTCGGCTACATCGTTGTTGTTTCGGGCTTCAATGAAGGAGACGATGTCAAACCTTCCATAGGTGACGTAAGCCTTCTTAACCTCCTTCATCTGCTTCACGGCGATGAGGACCTGTTCAAACTTAATAGGGCTTGCCTTTATGAGGATACACGCGTTTACCATACGCTACACCTCCTTACATCTCCACCTCAACAAGTGTTTCTGTGAAAACGACGCCGCTGAGCCTGCCAAATCTAATGACGAGGTTGCCAAGCGCTTTAAAGCTTTCCACCTCAACATCCAATACGATGTCATACCTCCCTAGTACTGGGAAGACCTTCCTAACCTCCTTGAACTGCATAACCCTTTCGACGACATCTCCGTACCTACCATGTTCGCTACGGATGAGAATACACGCCGACAACATAGCTTCCACCTATGTACGATACAGCATCCGGGATATTAATAGGATTCGGTTAACCAAGCCGTGAGTGTAACTAGGAAACTGTTTAACGATGTGTTTAAAGTGGCTTTTTGCCGGTATTCAAGTCTATGAGGCTCTGAAAACTCTTATCAACTATTTCAGCAGGCTTTTCAGCAGAGCCACTGTTCTCGGTATAGCTGTTTTAGGGTCCTCGGCGCCCTCGTATTCAATGGAGAGATAGCCCTTATAGCCTGAAGACTCTAAGATGCGTATGATCCTGTGGTAGTCGAGGCGTTTCTCACCTTCAGGTGTTACTTCATATGATTTAGCGTGGACGTTAACGGCTAGGTACGCTGTTTCCTCAATGCTTCTATACGTGTCCGCCACGTAATTTCCCACATCAAGGGTTTGCCTAAGCCATTCAGATCCTACGGCTTCGATTATACTTGAAACCCCTGCGGCGGTTGCCGTGATGCCCCCGTGGTTTTCCAGGGCGAGGACCACCCCATCCTCCTCAGCATAGCCTACACATTCTTTGAGGGCTTCAACTGTCCATTTGAAGGCATCCTCGTCGCCGTACCCCTGAGGCGTCTTACCAGCGAAGACCCTTAGGTATGGGGCTCCAAGCCTATAGGCTATGTCAACCCACTTCTTCACCGACTCAACTTGCTTAACTCTTTCACTTAAGTCTGGGAAGCAGAAGTTGTTGCCTACAGCCGCGCCTGAGATGTCTAAACCGTTGGAAAAAACCATTCTTTTAAGCCTATTAAGGTAACTGGCTTCCACGCTTGGGAAGTAGTAGGCTGTAAGCTCTACACCATCCAATCCAATGCCGGAGCAGGTGGCGATAAAATCTTCAAGAGTCATGGCTCCAGTGGAAAGATACTTGCGGTATGAGTAAGCCGTACACCCAACTCTCATCGCTGAGCCCTGCTGTTAAATCGTGCTACGCCTTATTTAACTACAGTGTCTTTTTCCCAAGTCCTAATATACACGTTCGAACTTTAAAACAGGGAACACACGTGGTTTTTCACTGTCTATTCTGCCTTAAGCCTCGCCAGCTCATCGGCTAGGAGCGGGAGGAATGTGCCGACATCTGATATGATGCCTATGGCTTGAGCGGTCCCACGGTCTAGGAGCTTGGTCGGTACCGCGGCATTGATGTCTACACACACGGTTTTCACCGTTGACGGTAGGAGGTTTGCCACCGCGATGGAGTGCAGCATTGAAGCAAGCATCAAGACCAACTCAGCGCCGTTTAAGATCTCCCTATATTTCCTCTGTGCCTCAACACTGTCCGTTATCACATCGGGTATAGGTCCGTCGTCTCTGATGGAGCCTGCGAGTGTGTATGGAACCGAGTTGACGATACACTCGAACATGATACCCTTCTTCAAGATCCCTTTCCGAACGGCTTCCCTCAGCGAACCGGCTTTCATAACCTCGTTGATGGCCGCGAGGAGGTTCCTGTTCCCCTTCAAGGTTGAGGAGCCGTTTTCAAGGGATATTCCCAAGGATGTTCCATAGAGGGCTGATTCAACGTCGTGTACGGCGAGGGCGTTACCCGCTAGAAGCGCGTCTACGTAACCCAATCGGATCATACGGGCTAATGGCTCAGCGGCGCCTGTATGGACAACCGCGGGACCGGCTACCACAACGATCTTCCCCATCCCCCGTTTCACCGAAGCAATGTCCTTCGCTATCTGCCTAACCACTGAAGCCGATGGCTTCTCCGACGATGTTCTACTACTCATAAACTCGAAGATACCTGTTCCATGCCTTGGATACTCCGGTGGTTTAACCCTAACCCCAGCCTCCCCAACCATTACGAGTTCTCCGCGTTTAACCTCAACTATGGATTTACATACAGCCTTAGGACCGTCTAAGTCTATTACGATCGCTTTATCCATGGCTTGACGCTCAACCCTAACCCATTGACCTTTAACGAAGACCTCGGTCGCGTGGTTTGTTGTAGAGTAGAAATCGTCTGGAAGCACGCTGTCTGAGGGTGCTGGTACAAGCCGAGCCTCAACAACCCTCGGCTGTGAAGCCCCCAACCGGTAAAGCTCCTGAAGCATGAACTCAAGGTGCGCCCGCGTCCTCCCCTTCAACAAGAGCTTAGCGTAGCTGGGCTCAGTCTTACGTTTACCTATGCGGAATTCGAGAACTTCGAAGTCGCCTCCGAGGTCCATGATCCTGTCAAAGATCTTCGTAAGGATCATGGAGTCGATGAGGTGTCCTTCAACCTCAACTTCTTCACTAAGTGCTTCCTCTTCACTTGAGGGATTGTGGAAAGCCATAACCCTTCACTAACCACCTTCACCATGGCTTCGCAGGTAGGTTCCTATATAGGTTATACCTTCGCATAAAAACCTGTATGTTAAGTTGAGAGCGTTCCTAGGCGGTCTTTTAACTCATCTCCTTCCATTTCCGATACGTGCTGTAGTCAACATACTGCCTATGTTTGCTCTCAACTTGGTTTTTCAAAGATACACTCCGCGTTTTTTTCTCCATGATCTTGTCTGTGACCGTGAAGATGTAGGCGTCGCTTCCGGCACCTGATCCATAGCTTGTCATTAAGACCTTGTCACCTGGCTTAGCCACATCGAGGACGGTTGCCAAAGCGGCTGGGCTTGACCCTGAGTAGAGATTTCCGATATACTCAACGACTAGCCCAGGTTTAACCTTGGAGATTTCAAAACCCACTTCGAGTGCGGCTTGCACCGGGAACCTCGCGTTAGGTGAGTGGCACACCACATAGTCGATGTCACCAGGGGTTAACCCACTTTCCTCCAGGATTCTGCGCATGGCTGAAACCACGTGTTTAAAGTAGGCTGGCTTCGCTGTAAAGCGCCCACCATGTCTAGGAAACCTCTCCCCATCCCGTCGGTAGAAATCAGGGGTATCCGATGTGTAGGCTACGTAGTGGTCTAGGGTGGCGATAACGTCTCTTTTACCGAAGATGAAGGCTGAGGCACCGGCGCCTACGGTAAAATCTAGGGCATCGCCCGGCGCTGCCTGCGAATTATCTGAGCCTATAACCATGACGTATTCACCGCTGAATGTTGAATATGCAACTAGCGCTGCGGCGTCGATGAAGAGGTCTGTAGCGGCCTTACAGGCGAACTGGGAGTCGATGCCGCCTGAAAAGAAGCCGTCTTCATGTTTCTCCCCGAGTTCAAGGGTTTGGATAACCGTCGCCATAGAGGGTTTAACGGCGTATGGGGTGGACTCCGAGCCTAGAAAACACTTCTTCACGTAGCGACTGTCGACGGCTGCGTGGATTAAAGCCCTCTTCCCAGCTTCAACGGCGAAGGTTGTGGTGTCCTCATCTGGAAAGGGAACACATCGCTCTTTTACGCCAAGCCCAACCGATTCATCCGTGTTCTGAATCCTGAACTTGGGGATGTAAACCCCGTAACCGACGATCCCAGGCTTCGAGCTGCTCTCAGAGGGCTTCAAGGGTGAATACTCTTGGTATGGGTAGTAGTCGTCTTCGAAGGAGAAGGAGAGGCATGAGTAGTTTACCAACCCATCTGAAGCGTCTACGTAGAGCTTTCTAAACCTAGGAATAACGCCTCTATCTATAAACTGGGATATATCAACTTCAGGCTCAGGAGGTATGTAGTCTGTTACCCGCCCCGGTACCTTAACGTTTTCAAAGGATACGATCCCCGTTAAGAGGGAGTCTAGGTAGTTGAAACGATTTGTAGGCTTCCGTACAACTGTGCCGGAGAAGAAGGTTCCCCGGTTGTAGAAGTAGTCGACAGTCTCCATCTGGCTTTTCCGTCCTTCAGTTGTGCAGAAGAACTTCGGTGGGAAATAGGTTCGGCGACACGTCTTACAGCGTGTAGCCATAATCCTATACTCAACCAAGGCTCTTCTCAACGTGATCGGTTCACTCATGGAGATCCCTTACGAGGATGTGAACGTTGGCGATACCACCGGTGCCACCGATGTTATGGCACAACGCCACGTTCACCTCCCTATCAACCTGATGCTTCCCCGCTTCCCTCCGCAGCTGCTTGAAGCACTCATAAGCCTGTCTCACACCAGTAGCCCCAACAGGATGCCCGTCAGCCTTGAGTCCGCCTCCTGGGTTTACAACGACCTCCCTACCCTCCTTAGTGTATGGTATGTGCTTAGACCCCTTGAAGGACTCGTAGCTTTCATAGACGCCCCTCCAACCCTCACCCTTCCTGTAGAAGCCTACGTCTTCTAGGAAAAGGACCTCCTCGATGGTGAAGCAGTCGTGGACTTCAGCGAGTTCGACATCGTTGATGGTTAAATCCGCTTCCTTCAACGCCTTCCCTGCAGCTAACGTCGTAGCCTTGATCCCCGTGATGCTCTCCCTATCGTAAAGAGCAACATCGTCTGTTGCTTGCTGAGCAGCGATGATGTAAACAGGTGCATCCGTGTACTTCCTCGCCAACTCAGGTTTGGTTAGGATCAGGGCGACGGCGCCGTCTGAGATCGGTGAGCAGTGGAAGAGCCTGACCGGGTCGGAGATTAAAGCGGAGCGGTAGACATCCTCAACCGTGATCTCTTTTCTAAACTGGGCATACTCGTTGTTCACGGCGTGATGGTGGTTCTTACACGCGACCTGCGCCATGGCCTCAAGACATCTAGCGTCGCCGAGGCTGTAGTCGTGAATGTACCTCGCCATCATCACCGCGTATAAGCCTGGAAACGTGTAACCGGCGTTGAACTCGTGGGGAGCCGCGGCGAACATGAGGTCGTCGATGATCTTGCCTGAGCGGTCTGTCATCTTCTCAAAACCACCGACGAGGACTACATCGTATACGCCGGATCTGATGCCGATGCAGGCGTTGTATAGGGCTGAGCCTCCTGAGCCGCAGGCGGCTTCAGTGTTACTCATGGGAATGTTCACACCGAGCTCCCGGGACATGTACCCCGGTACAAGACCGAGCTTATTCGTAACTTGGTAGAGGAAGCTTCCGAAGTAACATGCCTGAATACTGCTTCTGTGAAGACCGTAATCCACAGACTCAGCCGCGCCTACACCAGCCGTTATAAGGAGCCTTTCAGGGTTCTCATACCAGAGTTCGCCGAACTTAGTTCGCCCCGCACCAACAATAGCCGCGCAGGGTTTATTCATCGCTCAAACAACTCCACGTAGGCTATTGAATAACGGGTTAGAACCTAATAAGTATAGCTTCTCAAAGCCTAATCTGGGGTTCAGCATGTAATACATCTGATGCTTGGGTCCGCGTAAAGGAGTTCCTCACCCTTTCTCTTCTTCAAGGTTGCTAGGAAGCGTTCAACTTGGGCATAGGATTTCTCGTATATGTGGGCACTGTTGGAGAAGTCTGTGTAAGCGCCAACCTTGAAGCCCAGTTCATCAGCCACGTGTTTCTGAAGCTGTGTTAAGGCTAGTATGTTCGATTGGGCTGCTTGGAATAGGTCCCTACTCCGCCAACTGCTTTGAAGTATGAGGACGCCGTCGTAGACCTTAAACCATAACCTCTGCAGACAAGGCGGCGCATCCAACCCAGGGTCCCTACCGGGACGCCAAGTAATGGCTTGAGCCCTCCGCGTGTAGGGAGCCTCCCTCAGCTTCCTCAGGATGTACGCGATCTGATCCATGGTTCCGCCTTCAACAGGGTAGGTGTGAAGCCTCTCATGATACGTGTAGGAGAGTTTCCCCATCCGCACGTATTCGTCGAGGGTGCCATCGAGGACCTCCTCCGTGTACCTACGGATTCCAGTAACCGCGATGAGGTCTCCTACATGCATCCTCGGCTCGGTGAAAGGCTCCTCTACAGTCATGAGGAGGGTGGCTTCCTTAGCCGCCTCATCGTACTCCGTCGGAACCTCAAGCCCTTTCCCCCAAACCTCGATAACAGCCCTCGCCCAGGTATCCGCCACGGTTTTTCCAAGAATAACGATGAGTGGCGCCCTCATAGGTCCATAACCCCTTTCTTACATAGATCAACCGCGGAGGATTTTACTCTTGTGGAACCTAGATCATGTATCAACGTTCTCATTGAATCAAACCCTCTCAGGGAGAAGGCTTTGATAAGCATCCTAAGACCGCAATGACTACTTCGCCAAGAAAGGAAGCCTTTAACCCCCCTTCAACTTCCAAGATAATATGAGCTTAACGGCTTCCGAAAAACCCTTACCGTTCTTTCCCTCAGTGACGTAGTCGGTTACACGTTTTAGAGTTTCATCAGCGTTGGCTACGGCGATCCCATAACCGACAGCTTCTAGGAGCGGGACATCGGTTTCACTGTCACCTATGGCAACTGCTTCCTCAGCTTCGACATGCATGAGTTCAAGGGCAACCTTCACAGTCCTGCCTTTGTCTATATCTCTTTCGATGATGTGATAGGCGTAACCACTATCCCATAGCTTCACCGAGGGAAACCTTTCTAAAACCTTAACTAATCGACTCTTAACAACGGTTCTCCGTAGAGCGACATCCACGTAGCGGAACGGGTTGGAAGAAGACTCAACGATTCTCCTACCGAAGACCTCCTTCAAAGCATCTAAAGCCATCAAGGCTTCAACCCTATCTCCTAAAATCCTAAGTTCACCATTATACTCAACAACCCCGCCACCCTCACAGATAACCGCTCCGCTGCAGCCTATGTAAGCCCTTAAGGTTCGCATAACGCATAGAGCATTTCCAGACGCCAAGGTTACGGGAATCCCGAATCTTTCAATGAACCTAACCGCCTTAATAGCGGGGCAGGAAAGTCTATAGCGTTTATCTGTGAGCGTCCCATCCACATCTGTTACGAGGGCTTTAACCTTCATACGAATCCCTTATAGGCTAATATGCTTCAACGCATAAATCCATCGTTTCCCCAGGGTTGGAGTTGGATAAAAACCCTGCCTTAAAACCGTTTACAAAAGCTTCCAGTAGAATATTCGAGGTTGGCGAGGACATTTTCTACTCGCTTTATAAGCAGATGTTTGACGTTGCACCCTTACCACCCACACCTTGACAGTCGTTTAAATGACCCCTTCTGTACATATAACAAGGCTTGGGCTGTCTCATGGAAAAAAATAGGAGAGGGGAAGCCTAGGCTCGTTGTGGCGTTGCGACAATTGTTCTGATTCGTCTCTTCGCAAGATAGTACGTTGTGAAGAGCACGGTGGCGATGATGGTGACTGCAATGAGGGGACGTAACGCTAAGAGGTCCTGAGGCAGGATCAGTGAAACGGTGGCTAATGTCGCTACTAAGCCTATGACTGGGTCTTGAGAAACGGAGTTGTTGAAGTGGGGTAGCCCTAGTTGGTGGGCGAAGGCGATGTAGTGTCTCCATGTCCGTTCTCCCTCCATCCCCGGATAGGTTCCTCTCACGCAAACACCTTCAGGTATTGGAACGGGTGTAGGGATGAGGAAGAGGGGGTGAAGGGCTGTTTTAACTACGTTGGTTTGGTTAACACCGTCGACTGTCGCGTTAGGGTTGTATGACACGAAGGCTTTAACCCTATCTGTGGCGTTTTCGGATATAGTGAACGTAGGTGCGCTTACTTCTTCGTCTTCGTCGAAGCCATGGAAAGGTTTAGCTCCTAGCTGTACAACGGGGGTTTCCTTACTGTAATACTGGATAGACGAGATCATGGCCAGCTTCACGTTTGTCCCTGAGACCCAAGTGATGCCGCTTAAATTGAAGTCGTATTTAACCACTGGATTCTCCGGAAGCAGCTGGATGTGGTAGCTGAAGTAGATGTTGACGGTGGTGGGTTGTGCCAGATACCTAAGCCCTAAAAACTCATGCTCAGAGTCATGATGCCATGGTATTGAGGGTACAGATGCTGAGACATTCCATAAATACTCGTAGGTTTCATACGCTGAGCCGTTGGGAAGGGTTACAGTTATGTTCCTAGACGTTAGGGGGCTAACGTCCCAGCGTAATGGACTTCGATTTTCTACTAGATTGAATGCGGGGGCGAGGCAGTAGATTCGGAGAGGTTTATCGATGAGGTCATCCCATTCGATGTCGACGTCATCGATCTCCTCATCAGATTCATGATGACCCCTAGTCCAGAGGTTGAAGAGTCCATCAACGTTCATGTCTTTATATTGGAGCAGGTAAAGGGGCGTGTATGTGATTGAGAAGTCTAAGGTTTCATTAGCAAAGTACTTCGTCATCTGAAGCATCGGTGGGGTGTCGAAGATAAACCTCCCAGTCATTCCTCGTAAGGTCCAGTTTATGCCCCGCTGCCATATGAAGAGATAAACGATTTTCCCTCCATCCGTTGTGTTCACCGTGATCTTGTAGCCTGAAAAGGAGTTTGTTAATACATCGGTGATGACAACTTGTGGCGCTGAAACTGCCGAGGAGGCCTCGGCGAAGGTGAAACGAGTCGCTGACCCTAATAGAGTGAGCGCGACAACAACGGTGGTTATGGCTGTTAATTTCCTCACGTAGTTCTCCTCCTTTCCCCAGATTTTATTAGCTTTTTTCAGGTTTTAAGCGTTTTCTTTCTATTTTTTAGTAAAATAAGTCTTCAAGTTCTTCGAATTCCTGTTCGGAATTCTAGAGCTGGAGGGAAAGGGCAAATCCAACGGCTATGTAAAGGACAATCATAGTTACAAGAGCCGCCTTCTCCATTCGCAGTCCCTTAGCCATCGAGACGGCGGTTGTCAGGAGAAAGAGGGAGTACGCCGCGGAGATGAGCATGAGGAGTCGAGCGGAGAGGAGGCTCAGTGGTATGACATAGGTTCGGCATAGAACCCAGATGGTTGGGAGGGTTAGGGATGGTAGAACCGCGTAGGAGGAACCCACGATGAGACAGCCAGCCCCCGCCAAAGGTCTACGGTAGAGGATGAACGGTAAGAGGTTTCCTAGGATGTTGATCGCAGCCCAGCCAGCTATGAATAGGGCTGCGGTTAGAAGCGGGGGTAGCGTTGGCTTGTCACTGAAAAGAATGATGATGGGCAGAAGTTCTGCGTTGTATGTGATCCAAGACCCATAGATGAGGATGGTTATGGCTGATGGCAGCGAGAGCTTCGGAGAGGCGTAAAGGTAGGAGAAAAGCCCACGTAGAATGAAGACCCTCGACAGGAAGACCATCCAACCGGCTGGCCTCTCAGCATCAACGCCGAGGGAAGCTAGTTTCTCCTCCCCCTCGATGAGAAGCCTGTAGGCAACTTCACCCTCACGTGTGAGGATGTATCTCTTATCCATGTCCTGCGCGACTAAGCCCTCCATGAGGTCTAGGTTGTAATAAAGCGTCCCAACGCTTACGCTAAGCGCTGATTTCAAGTCTGTGAAGCTTACAGCCCTCCTCTCACCTAAGACCTTAAGTAAACGCCTCCTCAAGGGATGACCTAAAACGGTGTAGAAACGTGAGGCCTCACTGTCCAAGGTGGGCATCTCTCCACGAATAACCCACGGAGTCTATTTAAGTGATGTTAGGAAGCCCCTATAACCATCAAACTCAGCCTTACCAAAAGGGTGCAGCGTGCCTAATTGAGGCTGGCTACGCGTTCGATCTGACGTTTGCATAGGAAAACATCGATTGCACCATAACCTGAGAAAATCTCGATCACGAAGGGGATTTTCCTTCCCTTGAACATGTTGAAAAGAGGAGCGAGTTCGAGGTCGCCAAGTCCAACTATGAGGTTCTTGAAGCGTAGGTCCCGTGTGACGTCGTTTATATGGACGATGAAGGTGTGCTCAGCCAGCTTGGAAGCGAACTGAGCAACGTTGAAGTCTTGCGTCGCCGCAGCTGCCACATCAAGGCAGACTCCGAGGTTGGGGGAGCCCACCTGCGCGATGACGCTTAGGATCTGCTCAGGAGTTCTAAGAAGCTTCTTTGATCCCTGCTCACCGTTCTCTAAGGCGAGTTTTACAGCCTTATGTTCCGCGTGGTGGCACAGCCTTGAACAGGCTTCGGTCAACGCAGCGAACGAGACCTTGCCATGGTTGAACACGGAGGGAGTGAAGCTCACAATGTCTGCGCCAAGGTTTGAGGCAAGGTCCACAACCTCCCTAACCCTACGCTCAGTCTTCGCCAAGCTATCAGGACTTTCCATAGCTAGGGCACCCGCCTCGATGCCTACAACCTCCAGGAACTTCCGCGAACGAAACTCTTTGATCGTGGCAACGTCTTCCGGTTCGATGCCCTTCAGCTCAGTGAGTTTCACTATGTCCCTCAACCCGCGGGGTGCATCTGGAACCTTCAAGTACTCAACGTCGATATACCGGAAACCCAGGCTTACGATATCTTTTAACCAAACGGGGAAGGGGTCCTTAGCATTATGGGTTGAGGCGGCTATGATCACCCTGAACAGCCCCTTTTAATGCCATAGAACTACTTGTTTCCACATTTAAAGCTTCCACGTCTGAAAAAGGTTGATACAGCTAAGGAGGGATATATAAATAAATAGTTTTGTCGATGCCTGTAGTTTTTAAAGTTTAGGTATTGGTTTAGAGGTGGTTGAGAATGGTCGTCGTAAGAAGCACGTATTATTTTGAGAAACCCGGCAGCGAGAATACCGATATGCTCCTCGAAGCTGTGAAGGCTAGGGTTAAGGAGCTTAACCTGAGACATATGGTTGTGGCTTCGACGACGGGTATGACAGGGTTTAAGGTTGCTGAGCGATTCAATGACCTGAAGGAAGCCCTCAAACGTTGTTATAGTAACCCATGCAGGTGCCTCAGAGTACAGCAAAGAAGACAGGGAGAAGCTTCAGGCAAGCTGGGTGAAGATGCTTACATGCCCCCATGTGTTCAGCTGGGGCATCGGCGATGCCTTCCGCGGAAAATACCAAGGCTACTCACCAGACCGTGTGGCAGCGGAAGCCCTCAAACGTTTCAGCGAGGGATTGAAGGTCGCGGTTGAGATCATGATGATGGCGACAGATGCTGGGTTAATACCTGAGGGGGAGGATGTCATAGCGGTTGCCGGTACAGGAAGAGGCGCGGATACAGCTATCATCCTCAGGTCAGCGTATACAAGGAACTTCCTGACCTTGAAGATCAGGGAGATCGTTGCCATGCCTCGATAGATCCCTCCCGTTAACCCACTGTTTTCACCATTGTAAAGCCTTACCCGCCAACCTAACAAAGCTTTTAAACAATGCATGGTTTAGCTATCTCCGGGATTGAGCGTCTTGACCACGGTTACGGAGGAGAGAACTTCCCAGATATCGGGGTTCTACAAGCTAACACCATTGGAGAGAGCGGGAGTTGTGAAAGCCTTCTCAGCCTTAACTGACGACGAGGTTAGAATGTTACAGACAACGGGCGCCCTTGAACTCGACCTAGCTAATCGTATGATCGAGAACGTCGTCGGAGCTATGCCGGTTCCCTTAGGCATCGCCGTGAACTTCCTCGTAAACGGGAAGGACTACCTTATACCTATGGCTATCGAGGAGCCCTCTGTCGTCGCGGCGGCTAGCAACGCGGCGAAGATGGCGAGGGATAAAGGCGGCTTCACAGCCTTCTGCACGGAGCCCATCATGATCGGTCAGGTTCAAGTCTTAGATGTAGTAGACCCCTATGGGGCGAAGATGCGGATCCTGTCGTCTAGAGAAGAGATCCTTAAGAAAGCAAATGAACAGGACCCAGTCCTCCTGTCTGTAGGCGGGGGAGCTAAGGACATTCAAGTGAAGGTTTTAGACTCCCCAATCGGGCCTATGGTCATAACAGAACTCCTCGTCGACGTTAGAGACGCTATGGGAGCCAACGCCGTGAACACCATGGCTGAAGCCGTCTCCCCGCTTATCGAAGCCATCACAGGCGGTAAGGTATATCTAAGGATCATATCGAACCTTGCCACGAAGAGGCTGGCGCGGGCTAAAGCCGTTTTCTCTAAGGAAGCCTTAGGCGGAGAGGATGTTGTTGACGCGATTACATACGCCTACGCCTTCGCAGCCACTGACCCATACCGCTGCGCAACACACAACAAAGGCATCATGAACGGTGTAATCGCAGTCGCCTTGGCTACGGGCAACGATACAAGGGCTTTAGAAGCTGGAGCCCACGCCTACGCAGCGCATGCAGGATGCTACAACCCCCTTACAACTTGGGAGAAGAACGTTGACGGTGACCTCGTTGGAACCATCGAGATGCCCATGGCTGTTGGAACTATAGGCGGAGCGACAAAGGTACACCCCATAGCGAAGATCTGTTTAAAGATCTTAGGAGTTAAATCGGCATCCGAGCTCGGTGAAGTCATGGCATCAGTAGGTTTAGCCCAGAACCTCGCAGCCTTAAAAGCCCTCTCAACCTTAGGCATCCAGAGAGGGCATATGAAGCTCCACGCTAGAAACGTAGCAGTTATGGCTGGGGCTACAGGCGACCTTATAGACAAGGTGGCGGCTAAAATGGCTGAGGAAGGAAGGGTTAGACTGGACAGGGCTCGTGAAATACTGGAACAGTTCAAGAAAGAAGGTTAAAGTACAACAACCTCATCTTCCCAAAAATGACACTTAAAAATCCATATAAGCTTGCAACGTATTTTTCCCTCATCTTCCTATTGGAGAGATGGAGTTAAACGTTGGAAAAAAAGTTTATAAACGTGTTGGTTAAAAACGATGAGAAATTCGTGGACACGGATAATTCTATAGAATAGTTAAGCTTATACGTCTTCCTAAGGCTTTGGTGAATGATGTGGTTGAACGTTGAGTAAGCTTAACATAGCTCTTGTTGGCTGCGGAGGTATGATGGGGGCGCATGTGATCGGGTATAGAGACCTCCACCTCAAGGGTTTAACGGTTTTCGATGTGAAGGCCACATGCGATTCCCTGGAAAGCGCAGCCGTTGGGAAAGCTGAGGCGTTGGCAGCCTTTCAAGGTTTTAGACCCCGCGTATACACGAACCTCGACGACATGCTCAAGAATGAAAGCCTTGACGCCGTTGACATAGCCCTTCCCCATAACATGCATCATACAGTAGCGGTTCGATGTCTAGAAGAGGGGTTAAACGTTATCGTTGAGAAGCCCCTCTCCATAACTATGAGGACGGCTAAGCTTACTATAGAGAAGGCTGAAAAGCACGGTAAGGTACTCGCTGTAGCTGAGAACTACAGGCGTACAACCGAGAATAGGGCTGCCTGGTGGGTCTTAAAGCAGGGTCTCTTAGGTGACCCTAGGATGATAGTGTGGGCAGCAGCTGGCTGGGGTCCTAAGCCATGGGGTTGGAGGGAGGACAAGTATGTGGCTGGTGGAAGCTGGGTTTTCGACGGTGGAGTTCATCTCTCAGACCTTGACAGGTATCAGTTGGGGAGGGAAGCGGTGGAAGTATACGCTGTTCAGGACACTTTTGACCCTGTTAAAGAAGGTGTTACCGTGACTGTTGACGACGTGACTATGGCTATAATAAGGTATGAGGGGAGAGTATACGCGCAGTGGTTGTGGTCGAGGGCAGCTCCAGGTAAACCGAACAACATAAGGATAGTGTATGGTTCCAAGGGCTCGTTAGACGGTGAAGGATTAAACGTTCAGAAGGAGGAGAGCATTGAATCCTACCGTATGAACACTCTCGTCGCTAAGATGATGGAAGACCTTAGCACTGAGGAAAAGGGGAGATGGTTTCCAGGGGATGTTAAAGATTCGGTTGCCACAGAGCTCTACGACTTCTACGACTCCGTCGTCAACAGGCGTAAACCCGAGGTTGATGGATGGGAGGGCTACAAGGACATGGCTATACCATTAGGATTCTATGAGTCAAAAGTCCTTGGTAGGAACGTGAACGTAAGAGATGTTGAGGAGCTTAGGGTCGAGGAATATCAAAAGGAGATCAATGAAAAACTCAATGTAATATGAAAAAACACGTCTACTAAAGTCAGGTATTCAAGCTGATCCTACATCAACTCATACATCTAAAGTCTCAGACCTATGCTACCTAATTAAACTTTGACGCTTCAAGCTCTGAGCGATTGATTAAGGCCAATTTACTCTTAAACTCGTAAAATTTATTCTTCTTAAATGCGGGTGGGACGAGCATGTTTATCTTAGGTTAAAACTTATTGGTTTAGAGAAAGTTTTAAAAATATTTATTAAGATCGAATTCAAAGCTATCGTCGGGTTTCCTAGTAGATCACCTTATACAAAATTGAGCGCAGATGTAAAAAAGCTTATTCTATCCAAGGGTAAAGTAGGTTCATGGAGGGCAGGGAAAAATGTCTGAGAAAGTGTTGGAGTTTGAAAGGCTTATAAAAGCTGAAGTCATCCAGAGACGGGAAGAAGGTTGCGATGTAAGGGAGATTGAGGGTAAGCTATTAAGTTTACGGGAAAAAGACTGCAGGGACTTCGACAGCCTCTACGATGAGTTACAAAAACTAGACCCAGTCCAAGATTTCCCGTTTAAAGAGCCCTTAACCTTCATGGAGATAAAGGCCAGTAAACCCAGAGGCTCCCGTAGCTTAGGTGTTACCTTTACTGAGGAAGAGCTGCTTGACAGGATACACGGGGCTTGGCTTGGACGCTGTGCAGGCTGCCTCCTAGGTAAACCCGTGGAGGGATGGTCGAGGGAAAGGATCGAAGCCTACCTAGGGCTTGCTGACGCCTACCCACTAAGCAACTACTTCCCAGTAATCAAGCCCATACCTGAGGGTTACCCGGCAAGTCTTATGGAGGATAAGTGTACGTTGGGAAACATCGAGTACATGGTCCGCGACGATGACATAGATTACACAGTCATGGGTTTACACATCCTCGAAAGTCGTGGACTCACCTTTACAACCGAGGATGTGGGGTTCGAGTGGTTAACTCATATCCCGTATCTCTGCGTCTACACAGCTGAAAGTATGGCTTACAGAAACCTTGTTCTTGGCTTACAGCCCCCAGCCACAGCGACTTATAGGAACCCGTACCGAGAGTGGATAGGCGCCCAGATCCGCGCCGACATGTGGGGTTACGTGACACCAGGTATGCCTGAGCTCGGAGCGGAGTTCGCCTACCGAGACGCTTCCCTGTCCCATGTGAAGAACGGTGTTTATGGCGCCATGTTTGTGAGCGCCATGCTCTCCGCAGCCTTCGCCGTCGAAGACTTAGAAGAAGTTGTTAGAATAGGTTTATCCGAGATCCCTAAGGGCTCAAGGTTATCCGAAGCCATAAGGGACACGATGGATTGGAGTCGAAGCTTCAGTGATTGGCGTCAGACATGGGTTAAGGTTATGGGGAAATATGGGCGTTACCACCCAGTGCACACAATCAACAACGTTGCTATGGTAGTGATAGGGCTCTTATACGGTGGCGGAGACTTTGAGAAAAGCATCGCGACGAGTGTTATGTGCGGCTTGGACACAGACTGCAATGGTGCAACGACGGGCTCAATCTTAGGCATGCTCCTCGGAGCCAAGAAGCTTCCAAGGAAGTGGACATCTCCATTAAACGACAGGGTTCTAAGCTATGTCTCAGGCTTCGACGACAGCCGTATATCAACCCTCGCAGAGCGCACAGTTACGGTAGCTAAAGCGAACTCTTTAAGCGAGTTGGGCTAAGCAGGGAAAGCACGTTGTAGCAGATACCAATCTAGTAATAAGTCAACTTATAAAAGGTAATAAAGGGTCTACATGTGAGTTAATCCAAATAAAAAAATGGGGGGACTAGACCTTGGTTGGGTCTAGCCTACGGTTTGGAAGCGTGGCTCAAGCTTCTTCAGGGTTTCAACGATGCCTGTGTACTCCAGCTCCTCGGGGCCGAGGATAGCTGGGGATATGGGGCCGTTTCTCCGGATGTATTCAGCCATCTGTAGTGCCGTTCTCCGTGAATGGTCGAATGCGGTGTCTTCGAAGAGGTCCGCAGGCTCACCTAGATGCCCGTAGCTGAGTTGGAAGCCTAGGGCTACCACCCTCGGTGGTCCGTCGAAGTAGGTGCATCGGCTGTCTTTGAGGCCTACAGGCATGAGGGGTCCGTGATGCGAGCCTTTGATGAAGGCGGAGTTATGCGGCTCCAGCCTTACTCATCCAGCCCGCAACGAAGTGTGGTGTGAAGAAGGGTGCCAGAGCCTCACCACTAGCCCAGGATGCTACCTCCTGTACAGCCGGGAGGCCGTGCTGACACCTTACTATGCACACCGGGTCGTCTTTTCCAACGTATCTGCCAGCGATGAGAGATAACCTCGTTGTGCTCGCCACAGCGGCTAAGAGTTTATCGGAGGACCGGTAGACCCTTTCCACGATGTACCGTCCCGTCGTCCCTATGAGGGCGAGGAGGTCGTAGATCTCCGCTGGGCATGCGAGGTCCACAACCTTACCCTTAACGACGTCCATAACGCGGAACGTGAAACCCCCATGCAATGCAGGGTCGATGACGAGGCCGGCTGTGTTCCATGCGTCTGCGAAAACTTTGTAGAGCACATAGTTCCAAGCTCCAGGCTCTGTCTTATCAGCGGCGAAGACTATGATTGGCTCGCTTCTACGCTCCTCGACCTCCATCTCAGCCACTCCAGGACCCATGCCTTTCACGTTGCCTGAGAAGGCTTCCGATAAGAGGTCCTGCCCAGCGGCGTAGAGCTTCAGCGGTTTCGAAACCTTCTCCGTGACATCTTTGAAGATTCCCCAGGCTAGTCCATGGATTTCAGCGTTGTTCTCACCCTTACGGTGAGTCATGAGGAGTTCAAGGTCGTCGCCTGCGTTGAAGACGTAATAGTCGATGATGAGTCCCTCAGCCTTAGCCTTTGCCAGGTGTTCCCTTGCCAAATCCATCTGCTTCGGATGGACGATGTGATGCCCCGCTAATGAACCGACATCTGCCTTTATAAGCGAAACCGTTGTCTTGACTTTTTCCGACATTTTCCCACCTCTTTTTATTTAGCTAACGAGGGAATGAACCCTCTTAAAGCTTTCCATAAATCATCTTATGGAAATGGAAAAAATCTGAGAGAGAACAAGAAGACTTCCTACGGTAACGAGAAGGGTGTTTTATACTTGAGAAAATCGGCTCTGCATTTCTACCTGACATGTTCTTAAACGTAGATTTATCAACTGCGCAGTCTTCTAATATACCGGTCGGCTTTGAAGCGGTCTCATTCCCTTCTCCCCCTTGTCGTATTATCACTCTTTCTTCTATACGGGGCGCCAGCAGGCTGGGCGGATAGGGGTTCAATGTCCCTAACGCCTAACGTTTCGGTTTATGAACCGGGACAGAAGGCGGTGATAGCATGGAATGGAACTGAGGAAATTTTAATCCTCTCCACAGATGTGACGGCGACTGGGAAGACATTAGCTCTGGAGATTATGCCTCTGCCCTCCAACCCCAAAGCGATAGAGCCGGCGAGCTTCCAATCGTTCACCGTGCTTCAAGAACTGATATGGAGATATGCCCCTCAAAATTACAGAGACTTGGGCGGAAAGGGTGTGGAGATCACATTCCATAAAAAGATTGGGGCTCATGATGTAACGGTCATCCGTGCTAGCAACGCTTCAGAACTTATCTACTGGGCTGAAGACTTCCTGAGAGAAAGCGGAATACGACAAAGATTCACGTTGCACAGCTTTACATCTGTCATCGAGGACTACATGGCTAGAGGCTTCCGCTACTTCGTCCTCGACTTGATCACGGTTACACCGGAGCCGAACAGTGTCAACCCCATTCTATACAGGTTTGAAACAAGCTTCCTATACTATCCGTTGAAGATTTCATCTCCAGTACCCGGAGACACCAAAATCATCGTTTTCCTGCTTACTGATGGGAAGATCGAAAGCCCGCCCTACTACCCTATCTATCATCCACTCAGACTGGCAAGCTTCCGCAGCCCCAGCAGATGGGAGCCAATCCAGTTAAACCTCGCAAAGGGTGAACTCAGCCTCATCGACCTTAGAATAGGTGAACTGTTCAAGGACAACGCTTGGCTGACAGTGTTGGAATACGATGGTTCCATGGATGGGTTAACAAGAGACCTCGTGATCATGAAGATGAACGTTGCAAACCCAAACGGCACTTACCCGATGCTGCTGGGTGGAGCAATAGGTGCGCTTGGCACGTTGACCGTTGTGGCTACAGTGCTACTCATAAGAAGAGCCGCGCAAGCGAAAATGATGTTAAACCCTAAAAAGAGCAGTGAAGCATTCTAGGTATGAGGGCTTCTAGGCATCAACCATTAAAGCAGAACGCGTTTAAGGTTCAGAACATTGTTGAACCACGAAGCAGTGGGTTCTTTAATGTGTAGTCTACTACCCATGTTGGACTTCCTTAACTTCCCGTTGCGCTAGGCTCCTTTCAATCAATAAGGCTATGTCTACTCTTTTCTCAGCTTCCACGACTTCCTTAAGGCTTGCATGGGTTCTCGGACTCCTTGGGAAAGCAGTGCAGCCTTTAGCTGGGCTTATTGAAATGGTGAAGGTACCTATCTTCCTCGCCAAGTCTTCCACTTCAGTTTTATCCATGCCTAGCAGAGGTCTTAGGACAGGAAGCTGCGCTTTCAGCGCCGTTCCTAGGACGAGGAGGTTCCTAGATGTTTGGCTTGCATGCTCTCCCAGGATCTCGCCTGTAACGATGCCCTCACAATCTTCCTCAACGGCGATGTGCTCAGCCATACGGTACATTAATCGTTTACAGAGAAGGCAGGTTAGGTTTCGAGGACATTTCACTACCATTTCGTTGAGGTTTTCACCATGGGGGATCACGTAGAGGTAAACCCTACGGTGAGGGATATAGTCGCAAAGCTTCTTAACCGCGTTTAAAGACCGCTGTCTCGCAGCTTCATCTGTATACGGTCGATTATCGAAGTAGATGAACACGGGTGTGACGTCTTTTCTTATCATCAGCCACGCGGCGACAGGAGAGTCGATCCCGCCTGAGATGAGGCATACAACCTTCTCCTTTGAAGCTAACCCTCTCATAAATACTCAACCTCAACGGTTTGCACAGAACCATTTAACCATTGATACGCCTCTAAGCAACCATCTACGGTAGACATGATCAACCACACGATGGGATTTAACGCAATGTACTTTACGTCGATGCTTGAAGGCGACGAAGGGGTGGGATGGGAGTGGAATACGCCGACAACCTCCTTCCATTCCCTCTCAGCTTGTCTAAGGATCTTGTATAGGGTTTCAGGGTCTACGGTAAATCGAAGCGGTGAGTCCTTCACGTTCTCTGTTGTACAGATATCTGTCACCATGACTGTAATGCCTTCAACTCTCCCAAGTAGGAGAGCGCAGGCTTCCATAGGCATAACCCCTTCAGCTACCCTCCTTAAGGTTTCAAGATGCTCTCTACCTAAACACATCATTTTTATCTTCTGAAGCATACGGTGTCTAATTTGTTTCCCTCATATGTCATATGGTATAAACCTTTAAAGGCATCTCAACCAGCGTAGAGGATTTACGTAAATCAACTTTTTACTAGACAATTCGAAACGCACAGGGATTTTTTCAAGTCACTTAGTCCCAATATTAGCTGTTTCCCCATAAAGAGCTTTAACATATGTAGGCGTCGGTGTTGGCGTTTATCTCTCGAGGATGAAGAGCTTTGTCGGTACAGGAACCTCCTTGACCTCTTGGATCAACATCTCCATCCTCTCCCCCACAGCTAGGGCAGGTCCCTCTCCAAGGATTTCCTTAGCCCTAGAGAGTTTATCCATCCTCTCAGCGTACACTGTGAGAAGCTTTTCCTTTTCTTTTACCCTGTCACCGAGTTTCCTATGAAGCATAACCCCGGCTCCTTTGTCCTTCGGGGCTCCAGCCGCTCTAGCGGCTTCCACGAGCCTTGCGTTATCAACCCAGAGAACCCGTCCTGCCTGTTGGGAATAGACTTCAAGCGTATGTGAGCCTACCTTGATATCCTCGGGTCTAATACCTGGGTTTCCTCCCTGTTCACCGATGATCTCTCTCAATTTTTTCTCAGCCTTACCTGACCTCAGCACATCCAAAGCTATTTGCTGTCCATCCTGTATTCCAGTCATCTCGAGGAGTATGCCTGCGATGTGAGTTGCCTTGTTCACGATGTCCGTGCCTAGAATCTGATTCATTAAAGTTGATAGGGCTTCTCTGGCTTCGAGGGCGGGTCCAATGGCATAGCCTACAGGTTGCTCCCCGTAGGTGATAGCGCATTGAACCCGCATATCAAGCCTCTTCCCGAGTTCAATGAAGTCTTTAGCCAGGAAGTTAGCTTCTCCTATGGTCTTCACCTTTGTACCTCTACCACAAGGTATGTCGATGACGATTACGTTCGCTCCCACAGCCTTCTTCTTACCCATAATCGATGGGAGTAGGAGTGGGTCGATGGAGAGGGGATGCTCAACTTGGAGGAAGATATCGTCGGCTGGAGCTAGGTATAGGGCTCCACCCCAGATGAGGCAGCCGTTCGTTCTCTCAACAACCCGCCGCATCTCGTTAATGTTTAAGCTGACTGGCATGAGAACTTCAGCCCTGTCAGCCGAGCCAGCGGCGGAGGTTATGGCTCTGGAAGAGGTCTTAGGTATGGTTAATCCACATGCTGCTACTATGGGAACGACGAGAAGGGTGGTTTTATCCCCGGGAACCCCGCCCACCGAGTGCTTGTCGACGACCAACAACCTGTCAAGTTTCAGGCTTTCCCCAGTTTTCACCATAGCCATAGAAAGACTTGTCGCTTCATCGAGGTCTAAGCCAAGGTTGTGGAGGGCGGTGACGAAGGCTGCGATTTCGATCTCGCTGAGGTTCCCCTTCACAACATCGCTTACGATCTCTATGATCTCATCTGATGTCAACTTCCTGCCGCCGAGTTTCTCCCTTATGTAGTGAAGGGACTTCGGGGCACCAGCTACGTTAACCTCAACTTCAACGTCTTCCTCCAAGCTTAGGTACGACCTAACCTCCTCGAATACCCCGATGACCCCCTTCTCAACAGTCTTCCTAGTTGTGTTAACGATGGCCGTCAACTCCTTTCCATGAAAGCCCATCCTAACCCGGCTTTGGCTCATGATGCCAAGGTCATCAGCATCCTCCTTGTTTAAAACAACGATGGGCTTCCCACCGGCTTCTAAGCCCAAAGCCCTAACCCTAAGCCTCATCAGATTCCACTCCGAAAACGGTAAAGTCCAGTATGATCTAACGGGCTGTTATTGAAGAGATAAGCTTTTGCAGTTATGGCTTCTTAACAAATATTCGACACTCATCCACAAACAGGCTCCAGGTTAAGGAAGTGTGTGCACGGAGGCATCGTATTAACTGTGTATAAGCAAGTTCACATTAAGTGACTAAAGTAAAGCTTCATATGGAGCCCTAAGATGATCATTGTCCCAGCTAATGTGATGGATATGCCGCAGCGTTTAGAGAACTTGAAGGCTGCAATGGTAGAGGATGGATACGATGCCTTCCTCGTTACCAATCCATTCAATGTCTACTACCTCGTGGGTTTCGTAGGTGGAAACCTCATCCTTCCCCTAGACTCAGAGCCTAGGCTTATCACCTCAGAGCTTCTATACGACGACGCGGTTGAAAGGGTGAAGGGATGCCAAGTGCTGAAGTTGAGGAGAGGGGAAAGGGCTTTAAAAACGGCTTTTAACCGGCTTCAGGAGCTTCTTTCCCGAAGGGTGCTCTATGATACCTTGGAAGCCCCAGACTACCTCACATTAACGGATTGGTTGAAAGGCGTTGAACTCAAGGATGGGAAAGGATACGTGTGGAAGCTGAGGATGTTGAAAGAAAGGGATGAGCTTCAAAGCATGAGAAAAGCAGCGGCCTTGGCGAGTTCAGGCATGCACGTTGCATATGAAAACCTGAGACCTGGCATCCGTGAATACACGGTTGCGGCTGAGGCTGAGTACGTTATGAGGAAGGAGGGGTCCGAGGGCACACCCTTCAAAACCATTGTCGCCTCAGGACCACGCTCAGCCCTACCACACGCCGAAGCCTCGGATAGAATCGCCCAAGAAGGTGATGTGGTGGTTGTAGACT
>CAYNFI010000005.1:0-66492 GCA_964396445.1 uncultured Candidatus Bathyarchaeia archaeon | reverse complement strand
CGAGGTTTCCCATGAGCATGTTCGCCCTGCGAACGTGTTCAACATCCACATCCGCTGCCTTAGCGACGGCTTCAACCATTAGCCCCTCGTTGACGCCATGTTGCATTTCTCCGAAGATGTTCTTGAGTATCCACTTCTCCTCAAGCGAGCTGGCTTGCCCTAGGAGGCTCTCTAGAAGGCTTAGCTTCCTCTGCCTAGAACCTGAACCTGAAACTTCAGCCATTTCGTTGAAGTATTCATAGACGCGGAGGATCGTTAGCGGGTTTGTGGACAGCGTTGTCTGTCTACCACCGCGTGTAACCCTTGAAAGCGTTGAGAAACCGACGGTCAATGTTTTCTTCTCCACCTCTGGGAAGATCCATCCGAGGATAAGGGGGACAGCTGCGGAGACCTCCTCTCGCCGAAGCCCCTTCAAGAACCCGCTTACGAGACCAGTTTTCTCATTCCTCCTCCTGGTGGCGGTAAGCTTCTCGCAAAGCTCGGCAAGCTCTTTGAAGAAGGTTTCGGCCTTCATCACATCGCTCAGATAATAAATATTGGAGGGACAGGGTTAAACATATCGTCCCGGCTCTCCCTTGACTCATCTTGACGCTGAAGGCGGATCCTCTTATATCCACTTTCAGCCTTTAATGACGAGCAGGGAAGTTGATTGGTTGAAAGTGAGATGGTTGAGGTTATAGTCTGCCCGGCGGTTGAGAAGAATCCTAGAAACAGTGAGGCTGACATCATTGAGCTTAAGGATGGGCGCCTACTCTTAGGCTACACCGAGTTCTACCATGGTAGCGGAACCGATTTCTCCCCAGCTAGGATTGCTGGGAAGGTTTCGGGGGATAAGGGTCGTACGTGGAGTGAACCGTATACGATACAGGAGAACGTGGGCGCCCAGAACGTGATGGAGACGGACTTCCTCAGACTGGAAACCGGTGAAATAGCCTTCTTCTTCTGCGTTAAGAACTCTGAGGCTGACTGTCACCCCTACATGAGGAAGACCTACGATGAGGAGGAGACGTGGACCGATATGGTGCCCGTAGCCAAGTTCTATCCGGGTTACTTCTGCCTAAACAACGATAGGGCGGTGCAGCTGTCGAACCATAGGATACTTTTACCAGCCTCATATGGAACCAACGTATGGATTAACCCTACATGGGTTTCCCTATGCTTCTACTCTGATGATAATGGTAGAACTTGGTTTAAGGGTGAGGAGGTCCGAATCCCAAACGTTGAAGCCGATGAACCAGGCGTAATAGAGCTTAAGGATGGAAGGGTTATGATGTGGATAAGGACCGACGCCGGTTACATTTACAGGGCTTACTCCGAGGATAAGGGTGAGACATGGAGTAAACCTGAATCCATGGGTTTAAGGTCCCCGAGTTCACCTCAGACCATTAAGAGAATTCCCTCCACCGATGCCCTACTCCTCGTATGGAACAATACGCCTGGTCCAAGGCGTGTCCCCTTAACCGCCGCCGTTTCCTATGACGACGGTGAGACTTGGGTGAACCTTAAGAACCTGGAGACAGATGAACGTTACACCTACGCTTACACAAGCATAACCTTCGTCGGCGAGGAGGCGTTGCTCACATACTGGGTAAGCGGCGGAGGCATCTCGCTGAAGCTGAGGATAATCCCCGTGGAATGGTTCAGTGAAATGGCTAGGGGGAGGTAATCGACTATGTCGCTGGCTCCTATGAGAAACATAGACCGGTCTCTAGGTTATTGGATGAGAGCTGAGGAGGTGATTCCCGCTGGAACCCAGTGCCTCAGTAAGGGTCCGGACCAGTACATCTTCGGTGTTTACCCGATCTATTTAAGTAGCAGTCGGGGCTGCCATGTTACGGATGTAGACGGAAACGATTACATCGACTACATCATGGGTTTAGGCAGCGTGGTTCTCGGCTACGGTTATCCACGTGTTGTCGAAGCCATAGTTGA
The DNA here is from genome assembly GCA_964396445.1 of uncultured Candidatus Bathyarchaeia archaeon. Taxonomy (GTDB): domain Archaea; phylum Thermoproteota; class CALKCG01; order B24; family JAWCPE01; genus CAYNFI01. The sequence continues at coordinate 64,560 of CAYNFI010000005.1, read as the reverse complement.
GCAGCTTAAACATGGGACGAACTTTTCCCTCCTCCACCCTCTGGAGCTGAGGGTAGCGGAGCTCCTTACGAAACTTATACCCTGCGCGGAGATGGTTAGGTTTGGGAAGAATGGCTCAGACGTTACTGAGGTCGCGGTTAGGGTTGCAAGGGCTTCCACTGGGAGGGAGAAGCTTGCCTACTGCGGCTACCACGGGTGGCATGATTGGTTCGCTGTTACCACGGCGAGGAATAAGGGTATACCAAGTGTTCTTAAAAGCCTCGCCGTACCTTTCGAATACAATAATATCGAGAGCCTTGATAAGGTCTTCGAGGAGAATAAGGAACAAGTCTGCGCTGTCATTATGGAGCCGGTGCAACTTGAGGCTCCGAGGTACAACTTCATCCAGAAGGTTAAGAGCTTAACCCATGATAATGGAGCCCTACTCATCTTCGACGAAATAATTACGGGCTTCAGATTCGCAGGGGGTGGCGCCCAAGAATACTACGGTGTAGAACCTGATTTAGCCGCCTTCGGTAAGGGTATGGCCAACGGCTTGCCATTAAGCGCCCTCGTTGGAAAGAGTGAATACATGAAGGAACTTGGAGGAGACGTGTTCTTCTCATCCACCTTCGGAGGTGAAACCCTCTCCCTCGCCGCGGCTGAAGCCACCATACAAGAGTTCATGGAGAAGGATGTAGTGGGCCACATGTGGAATATGGGCGAGAGGCTCTACAAGGGCTTCACCAGGCTTGCGCAGGGGATAGGTGTAGACGCGGAGTGTACAGGCTTCCCTGTGAGGGTGAAGCCCGTCTTCAAAGCCGGAGACGGTGAAGAGTCGTTGGTGGTCAAGGGGCTTTTCCTCCAAGAAGCTGTGAAGCGGGGGGTCCTAGCTGGGAGCTACGATATGAGGCCGAGCTACGCGCATGGAGTAGAGGAGGTTGAGGCCACACTCGCGGCTTGGGAGGAGGCTCTTAAAGTCGTCAAGAAGGCGGATGAGGAGAACATGGTTAAGGAGATGATGCAGGGAAGACTCTTCACCGAGGTCTTTAGGCTTCGGCGATAGACCGCAAACTCAGCAGAATCTTATGCGCTCTTTTCAACTCTTCTAAACTTGAGGTGAAGTGGTCTTGGTGCGGTTTAGGCAGCTCGGATACGGGATTCCACCCGGTGATGTACACGAGGTCATCGAGACAGCGTTGCTTCTCGAGGATAGTGGCTTTGACATTCTAAGGTTTGGAGACCATACACTCACGCTTCTTGGCGCAGGGATTGAGTACCCTGGAGCCGTAGCCATGGTTACGGCCCTAGGTATGGTAACGAAGCGCGTCATGGTTTCCATCGGGGTCACAGACCCTTATCGAAGACACCCCGTTTCCCTAGCCCAGGATGTAGCTACAATCGACAGGCTCACAGGTGGGAGGGCGGCTTTAGGGCTTGGAGCTGGGGAGATGATGAACCTGGCCTCGTTTGGAATAGAGTGGACAAAGCCCCTAGTCCACCTCCGTGAGGCTGTTACAGTTGTTCAGAAGCTTTGGGAGGCAAGCCCAGAGAGCCCAGTTGACTTCAACGGTAGGGTGTACAGGCTTCAAGCTGCCTATCTACAGGTTAAGCCTGTGCAGAAGCCTCGTCCACCAATCTACATCGGGGCTCTAAGCCTGAAGACACGAATACTTACAGGTGAACTGGGTGACGGATGGTATCCTGCATGTGAGAACCCGGAAACCTTCAGTAAACACTTAAGAGACATTGAGAATGGAGCGAGAAAAGCTGGAAGGAAACTGGAAGAGATCGATATGGTCGCTATTGTGCCAACGGCGATCTCTGAGAACAGGGAGGAAGCCTACAGGGCTGTTGAATGGGGAACAAGGCTTAGCTGGCTTACATGCGGCTGGAGAACACTAAAGGAGTATGGCTGCGCGGATGGCTTATCACCTGACCTAGCAATTCAGAAGATACTCCCGTCCTATACAGCCATCACTAAGTTGAACGAAGCCTTGAAGATAGTTCCAGCGGAGTTTGTTGAGACGACGGCTGCCTTCGGGACGGTGGACGACTGCATTGAGAGGGTTGAGGAGTACCTTAACGCTGGAGCCACAAGCATCGATATACGCAACTACGGCCCAGACATTAAGAGAACCATAAACCTATACGGGAAGAGGATAATTCCATACTTCAAGGAAAAGAGGCAAACCTGATAACACTGAACCAATATTTCCATTTCGATCGAGTGGAGCAACTACTTTCTGATTTAAGCTCGGTTTAAATGGATATGTTAGATACGCGTATTACCATCCAAAATTTTATTTTTGGCTCTACTGGTAACTTCTAGTGAGAGGTGGGAAACTCGCTGTGAGGTTTCTCGTCATAGGTTTAGGTTCCATGGGGAAGAGGAGGATCAGGAACCTACTATACCTGGGTGAGAAGGATGTGTTCGGCTATGATCTTCGGGAAGATAGGTGCTTAGAAGCCTATGAACGGTACGGAGTGAGGGCAATTAACAACTTTAAGGATGCCTTAGCTCGGGAACCTGATGTATACATAATCTCAACGCCGCCGAAAAACCACTTGGAGTATGCTTTGAAGGCTGCGGAGAATGATAAGCACTTCTTCTGCGAGGCTCCGCTATCCACGAGCCTAAAGGGTTTAGATGAACTCATCCGGCTCAGTGAGAGGGGTGGAAGGGTTGCCGCTCCAAGCTGTAACATGTGTTTTAACCCAGGCATAAGGTTGATTAGAGACATTGTGAGAGGGGGAAGGCTCGCTGAAGCCCTCTGCCTCATCTACGAGTTCGGACACTACTTACCAGAGTGGCATCCTTATGAGGACTACAGAACGTACTATGTGGCGCATAGCGAGCAACTTGGCGGAGGATGGGACGTCTTCCCCATGGAGTTAGTGTGGTTACTATGGTTATTCGGAGATGTTGAAACCATTGCGTGTGTAGCGAGGAAGCTCACGCGTTTAGAGATAGACGTCGAAGATGCCCAGAACATCATCCTCGAGTTTAGGAACAAGATGCTGACGAACCTGCACTTCGACGTCATCCAGAGGGCTTGGACTGGTCGCTACCTCAAACTTGTCGGTGAGAAGGGCACCGCCATATGGAACAGTGAGGAGAAGAAGGTTAGGCTTTTCACGGTTGAGAAAGGAGAATGGGAGGTGATTCCTGAGCCTGATGAGATCCCTTACGAGGTTAAGGGTATCCGGTACAGCATACCGATAGCTGAGGGAATGTACGTTAAGGAGATGGAGCACTTCTTGAAGGCGATACGCGGTGAGGAAAGATACATGGTAGACCTTAGGGTGGGCCGGAGGGTCGTTGAGGTCCTTGAGGCGGCACGTGAGAGCTCCAAGATAGGAAGGCATGTAAGCCTTTAATCGGGCATCGACTTCGAGGCTTAAGCTCTACACTCTAGTTTAGGTAATTTAAAGCTGAGCTTACCGTTCAAGGAGTACCTGAGCCTTTTTAACGGCTTCTACAGCGTCCTCCCCGTAGGCGTCAGCTTGGATCTTCTTAGCCCAATCCTCGGTGACTGAGGCTCCACCTACCATAACCTTAAACTTGTTACGTTCCTTCAATTCCTGCAGTCTTTTGATTAGACGTGCTTGGTTAAGCATCGTTGTTGTCATAAGGGCTGAGACGGCGATGATGTCGGCTTTCACTTCATCAGCCTTCTCGATGAACACATCGATCGCCACATCTTTACCGAGGTCGTGGACTTTAAAGCCCGATGCTTCAAGCATTAAGGCAACGATGTTTTTCCCTATGTCATGAAGGTCTCCTTCGATCGTGCCTATGACGACGACGCCTTTCTTCTTAACCTCCAACCCTCTCTTCCGCAGTTCTGGCTCTAGAATCGCGGTTGCTTCCTTCATAACCTTAGCCGCTTTTATCAGGTGAGGTAGGAAAGTTTCGCCCCTCTCAAACTGGTCGCCTATGACGCGGATGCCCTTCGCCAAACCATCTTCCAAGGCGTGGAGAGGGTTCACACCGGCTTCAACCGTCTTCCTCGCCGCTTCCTTAGCTCCCTCCTCATCCAAATTCAAAACGGCTTCCATAAGCACTTTAAGTAAGGCTTCCTTGTTCAACATGGTGACTACACCTCTTTCCTCTTCCCCTCAGCTTCCTCCACAACCTTTCTAATACCTTTTCTCAGATCTTCAGGCAACGGTGTGGGTTGATGCTCTTTAAGGATTCTCATCGCCGTCTCCCTCGCTAGATACATCAGATCCTTTCCCCCACTCCTACTCCAGGGTCCACGCCTTTGCCTGTTCATCAACCTTGGCACCCAATGTTCACGTTGGAAAAACTCCAACGTATGCTCCTCAGCGAGGAAAGTGCCTCCGGGTCCCACCTTATCGATGACATCGACGGCGAGAGTTTCATCGTTCACCTCTATGCCTTGGATTATCCTTGAAGCCATTCCAGCTAATTCATCGCATATAACGATCATCTCGAAGCAACCGGTTAACCCGCTTTCCACGTAGCCGATGTCATGGATGAGGTTTGTGCCCGTTAGGGCAGCCATTCCAAGGGACAAAGCGGCTTCTGCTACCGCTTGACCATCAGCAACCTTCGCGTCTGTAATCCCGCCGGTTCCAAAGAAGGGAAGCCCGTAGAGTTGAGCGATCTGGGCGGCTCCCGCGTTGATGAGGGTAAACTCTGGTGCGCCGTACGACATGACCGTGGTCTTCATATCCATGATGGAGGAGATGACGCCGTAGATGAAGGGGGCTCCCCTACCCACAAGTTGATGGATGATTAAGCCGCTGAGGACCTCAGCGTTGGCTTGAACGAGGGTGCCTGCTAGGGTCGCTGGGGATGTGGCTCCGGCTTGGTCGCATGGACCGTAGACGACGGGTAGCCCAGCCTTGGCGAACTCGATGAGGTTTCCCGTGTACGTTGCATCGTGTTGTAGTGGGGCGATTGGCTCCGAGTAAAGGGTTATGACAGGCTTCGCCTTCTTAGGCTCGTCGCCTGTGACTAGACGCACCATTTTTATAGCGTCCTTAGCTCCCTCACGACCGAAGGTTATGGCGATGATGGGTTTTTCAGTGTTCGTCAGCATGGCTTCAACCTCATGTCTGTCAGCCACATCCTTTGTGGTGTCTAGGGCGCTGCAGAGGGACATGACGAAGTCGATGTTTGGGAGGGCATCCGCCAACCTGACTGCGTTGCCTACATCCTGTTTTGTCGAAAGCCTCCTCTCCCCGGTCTCAAGGTCTATGACGTTCGTTGTGCTGCTGCCTAAACCAAAGTGAACACGTTTATCCTCAAGCCTCAGGGTTTTACCCTTCCCCCTGCCTTGGAGCGTAACGGTCTTAGGCGCAGTCTTCAAGGCTTCAGCTACAAGATGCTCAGGGATCCTAACAGTGCTCCCTGAAGCTGTGCATCCAGCGTCTAAAAGCAGTCTGTAAGCCTCTGCTTCGTAGACCCCAACCCCGGTTTTTTCGAGGACATGAATTGTAGCTAAATGGATGAGGTTCAGTTGGTCCTTGGTAAGGAAGTTGAGGCCGATACCCGTCCTTGATGGTAAACCTGCGATTCTCATAGCTTTCAAACCTACGTGTACCCTATGTCCAATAAGGTATCTGGGCATTCTTAATAAGACTTGTCAGGAGATCATATTCCACACATCTTAGGAAAGCTGGGTGAGGGTTTCTCCATGAACTCCTTTCAAAGGGTGATGGCCGCGGTTGCCTTATCCAAGGGAGACCGTGTACCCGTGGTCCCTCAGGTCACCTACACAACTTCCAGGCTTATCGGTGTTAAGTTCAGTGAACCCATGACTGACCCATGGCTTATGGCTCAGGCGTTGCTAAAGGGTTACAGGGTTATAGGATACGACGGAATCTATGTTGGATGGGAGTCCTCCTTCAACCTAATGGCTGAAGCTATGGGCTGCAGGCTGAGGATGGTTGAGGATGACAACCCAAGCGTTGCTCAGGGTGTGGTCCACGAACCCCGAGACCTAGGGAAAGTAAAGCTGCCTAACCCAGAGGTGGATGGAAGGCTACCCGTTTACCTAGAAGCCATAGACCATGTTAAGGCAGACGTTAAAGGAGAAGCCGCCCTCTTCAGCTACGTCCCTGGACCTCTAACCCTCTCCGGGCTTCTATACAGCGTGGAGAAACTCATGCTCGACATTATCGAGAACCCGTGTTTCATCCATGAGCTTAACAGGGTTTCAGCTGAGGCATCGAAGGCTTTCGCCGTCGCGAAGGCGGAACGCGGCGTCGACGTGGTGGTAATAGCGGACCCAATGGCATCAGCGGGACTTCTCTCACCACACATGTTTCAGGAATTTTCCCTACCTTACCTAAAGGTGGTCACAAGCGCTATCATTAAGAATGGCGCTATCCCCTCCCTGCATATATGCGGAAAGACGGAGCCTATCTTGGAGAAGATGCTTAACTCAGGGGCTAGGATCCTCGAGGTTGACAGGTTAGTCAGTCTAAGCGAGGCGAAGAAACGTGTTGGAGAAAGGGTTTGCCTCATGGGTAATGTGGGCACAGACACCTTATTAACGGGAAGCCCAGCGGATGTTGAGTTAGAGGCTAAGAGGTGCATCGAGGACGCTGGCAGCGGAGGCTTTATACTCAGCTCAGGCTGCGAAGTCCCCTTGAACGCACCGGTTGAAAACATAGGGTCCATGGTTGAGGCTGCTCGGAAATACGGTGTTTATTACAGATGAGGCCGCGGGCTTTGAAGCCCATCGATAACATAGGTTTCCCCACCTTAACGCTGAGGTGGTTTCCTTAAAGCCCAGTTGATCAGCGATGACTGCGTTAATCCCATGCTTCCAAGACGATGTTCTATACCTGTGTTTGGTGCTGAACACTTCATCATCCATATAAACACACTTCGGGTAATACCAAACAACCCTAATAAACATACTAAGAACAAGAAAAGAAGCCTGAAACGGGCTTATCAACTCCGCGGAAAAATATTTTTCCCACCGCGAGTACAAAGATTAAAGACATTAAAACTCACGTAAGACGATGCATGGCAACTACCTCCACGAAACCAAATACTGATGGTGCTGAAAACGGGGAGGCGAAAACTTTAGGCATAAAAACCATGGAGAAAACATTGGGACATGGAGGCCCTAACCTCCTCCTCACAACCTATTATACTCCCTTTTCTAGCACAGGGCTTTTCAACAAGTTTTTATCTCCTACTTTACGTTATGAGGGTTCTAACTGAAAGCTGTGCCCGTGTAGAGGATATGGGGAAGAGGGGTTGTGGTGAAGGTAGAGGGAGTTTCTCTCCTTGAAAGGAACCTTCGGGTACTCTTCCTAGTTAACGCTGGGCTTTCCCTCGGCATGGAACTCATAGGCGCCATATTCCCCCTGTTCGTTCAAAGCCTGGGGGCAACGGTTTTCGAGGTAAGCCTTATCCTCTCAGCTTCAGGCTTCGTCTCCACGCTGTTAATGGCGCCGAGCGGTTTCCTATCCGACAGGTATGGGAGGAAGAAGTTGATCGTTGTCAGCACCGTCCTCGCGTTCTTTCCACCGGTTCTGTACACCTTTGTAAGGGAATGGGGACATCTCCTGCCTTTGGTTATGGTCTACGCCGCTGCCCTAGCCGCATTTATGCCAGCCCGGATGGTCTCCATAGCCGATTATACGCATGCACAGAATAGGGTTAGGATTTATGGGTTTATGAACATCGCTTGGCCACTTGGAAGCATTGTCGGCCCAGCTTTAGGAGGCTTCTTAGCCGATAATTATGGTTGGAACCAGGCCTTCTACCTCGCTGCCTCAGTTTTCTTCCTATGCCTTATCACAGCCTTCTTTTTCAAAGAGGGGGTTAATCAGGAATCTGTGAAGTCGAAGAATGCTCTGGCTCAAGGGTTGAGTTTAAGTCGTGAAGCGCTTTACGCCGTAACCATCCTCTTCCTCTTCCATGTCCTCATCTCCTTCGGCGTGGGCGCCGTTCACAGCCTCATGTCTATCTACCTCACCGCAAAGTTTGAGCTGAGTAAAACAGAGGTGGGGCTCTTCTTCTCCATCGTAGGCGGAGCCACACTGCTTTCACAAATTCCTGGAGGCATGCTCGCAGCCAGATATGGTATGCGGAGGGTCATGACATGGTGCCTAGCCTTTATGTCCCCGCTTTTCTTAGCCTCCTCCCTGATGAACAGTTTCCACACGTTCCTCGCAACCTACACGCTAACATACTGGTTCTACAGCATGACATGGCCCATATCTATAGCCTTCCTCATGGACATCGTCCCTGGAAACCAAAGGGGTTTAGCCACAGGTATTAGGCAGACAGGTGTGAGGCTGGGCTTCACCCTCGGACCCTTAGTCGGAGGCATCCTATGGGAAACCCTAGGACCTGTTACACCATTCTACGCCTCAATACTATCCACAACCCTCGCCATACCTCTCCTTCTTACCCTTAAAGAAATGAAGGAGACACCTTGATCCAATACGTCACGTGGCCAGCTTACAAACGATACTTACCGTATTTCCGCGCCGCTTCCTTAAAGGCCAAGATGTTTGAAAGCCTCACACCGGGGTGGTACGAATTACTTGAGCATACGATGTGACCACCCCCGTAGGAAGCCGCCTCTATGCATTCAGCCACCTCACGTTTAACATCCTCCACATCCTTTATACAGAGGGTCTGCGAACAATCGATGTTGCCTAGGAGACATAGCCTGTCCCCATACATCTTCTTAACCTCGGCGATGTCCATACCGGCTAAAGGCTCGATGGAGTGAAGCCCGTCTATCCCCGTGTCCACAACATCCTTAAGGATGGGGTAAAGGTTCCCGTCTGAGTGCTTCACGACTGGAACGCCTCCCCAATGGGCTTCATCGACTATGGCTTTAAGGCAGGGGTAGAAGAACCTGCGGTAGGCAGCGGGGGACATCATAGGCCCAGTTTTCTCAGCGATATCCCCAGTAACCACGATCAAGTCGACGCCCAGCTCAACCATCTGCTTACACAATCCCACGTTGTAATCCGTAACCATGTCCACGAGGTGCTGTGCCACATCTGGACGCCTATAAATATCGCTGAAGAAACCGGTGAAGCCCCGTGTTAGATAAGTAAGCTTCTCACCTGGCACATTCCCTGCAACAGCTATTCTACCTTTAACCCGGTGAAGCACCTCCTCAACACCATGCATACGCCCATCAGTAAAGGGATCCGGAGGCTTGAACTTGACAACGTCCTCCGGTTGCGTAAAAGAGCCTGTGACATACCAGCCGACCCCGTCACGTTCGATGTACGTTACACCCCAATCATCCCCACGGACACCCTGCGTATCCAGTTGATCCAGTCTTGTTTCACTAACTGTGATCATATCCATGTCGAGGCGTTCATGGGATTCGATCAAGGCATCTACGCCGGTTTTAGTGGATAAGGAGGCTATGATAGGGCTTGATATGAGCAACTCCGTATAAGGTACGGTGTCAGGTTCCTCAAGGCTTAAAGCCCTCAGCACACGCTCAACACGGTTCAAGGAAACCACCGTCATAAGTTACATCAATAGTAGTCCAGCGATTACTCTTAAAGATTGGATAGGTTGTTAAACCCTAAATCCAGAGTCTCATACTCTATTTCCAAAACTGATTCGAAACTACTTCATCCATTAACCATAAATGCTTCGGTGGCTGGGTTTTAAGGTATTCGCTTATAACCGTGGTTACCGTTCTTTTCTCATTCAAAAACGGAACCATAATCAGCAGTCGTAGGTCTTCGTAGCATTTTCTAGCATTAAAAATGAGCGATGATACGGCTATCGTCTTGTACACCGTCATTATCCTCATCAACACCGATTGTTACGATACCCATCTGTGTTTTCTTCTCCTTTATCTCTGTCAGCTTACTTGCAAGCGCATGCCCCGCAGCCCAAGTCCCTAAAGCGTGACAACCGGCCACCACTAAAGCATACTTCGCATCATTGTATGGGTTTCTAGTTAGGTAAGCGGTACCTAGAGAACTTTGAGGATAATCAGAATCCTCATAATCCTTCGAAAGCGATTGGACATTAAAACTCCTACACATAGGCAATCTGAATTTAACATCTACGTGATCGTTTATCCATCTTGATACACTATTAACCTTAGGGGAGCCTATGACTACTATGTTATGCTGGGAGGCTACTTTGTGTATGTTTGGCAACAAAGGACCTACCACGAACTTAGGTAGGACCTCTGGTCTCCAAATGTTTTTTTCACCCATCGAGAGAGCGATCGTTAGAAAACCTACCACAGCGCCATCACACACTCTTGCATGAGTATAGGGTTCGCTAGATGACACTTCATCTCCTAGTATGAAAGCCACATCGACCTGATCCTTGGTTACAAAGGGTAACGGAAAATCACATAGTGAAACTAAGTAATTTTGACGGTTTTTGTCTTTTGTTGGGATAAGTGTTGGCAACTCTCCACGCATAATGCCATCACCTTACAATACTTTTCCTTCACTCATAGCTATAATTCTATGGGTCTAAATGTTCTTATCCAGAAGCTCAAAGGTAGGATTAAGGCTAATAAACACACTATAAACACGGTTACAGCTTCGAAGAAATTTCCGGAGAGGAACACCGAAGGTGTTTGTGATAAAGCCATCTGAAGTGTGATGAAAAAGATTGACGATAATAGAAAAAGCACACCGAATCTCAGGTATCTCACACCGTTAAATATACATCCATTAGCCTTCTCAACTGTTTTCTCACTCATTTCTCCTGTCATGCAGAGCGCTCCTCCGGTCTGGAAGTAGACGAAGGAATACGTAAAACAAAGAATACCCAATAAAATGAATAGGATGGTGACCCAAAATAGACTGGAATATGCGGGGTTAGGGAAACGCCAGATAAAAGTTAACAACGCGATACTAAATCCAGCCATTGAAAGCGAAATTGTGAGGTTAGTAGAAGCCATAGAAATTAATTGGTTAATCCTTTGGGTATTCAATAAACAGCCCGAAAAATTTATGGTCTGCTCCAAGTATAAAAGCTTAAGCGGGGAACTCATGGCTAGGCGGTACGTTGGAGAAGGTTCTCGTCATCGCTGACATTCATGCAAACCCCGTGGCTCTAGAGGCTGTGCTTAAGGACGTTGAACCCGTGGACATGGTCTTACACGCTGGAGACATCGTTGATTATAACCCTTGGCCTCGGGAAGCCCTCGCCGAGGTCCAGAGGCTTGGCATAACCTCGGTTTTAGGTAACCATGATAGAGACTCGGCATTAGATACACCTATAGGCTACAACCCCTACGCCGTCACGAGTTGCCACTGGACCCACGGGCAGCTCAGCCTAGGGGACCAGGAATATCTCCTAAAACTTCCAAGCCGCATAGAGAGGTCCATTGAAGGTGTAAGGATTTTTATGTGCCACGGCTCCCCACGCGGCCTCATCGATGAGTATGTTACCCCTGATTACCTAGATTCAACGCTTAGAGAATTCCTCTACATGACGAAGTCTCAAGTCCTTATATTAGGACATACACATATCCCATTTATCAAGGAACTTGACGGCTATTATGTTTTAAACCCGGGTTCAGTAGGGCAAAGTCGCGACGGGGACCCACGTGCAAGCTACGTAGTCCTCACGTTGGAGAGTGGTAGGATAATTGAGGTTAGAAACCGGAGGATTGGGTACAACGTTGATGTGGTCGCGGATGAGATTAAGCGTATAGGGCTACCGTCTTTCCTCGCTCAGCGTCTTTTCTATGGACTTTAAATGTCGAGGCTAGAATTTAGATTGGGCAGTATGGGTATTGGGCTAGCTCCCTTCCATCTCGGTCGAGTTTAACCTGCCCGAGTTGAACGATGCTAACGGGACCCGTGTATGGTGTATAAACCTTGAGAACCCGTTTCACATAGTCGATTTCATCGATGATCCCTAAACCTTGGAACTCCCTGTTTTTATCTAGTAGGGCGCTGATTAAACCCTTCTCAACACCCCGATGGATAACGTGTACATCTCTGCCCTGGGCTTCAACGAAACTCTTAGAAGCCTCCTGTGGAAGCTCATCTCCATCAACAACCAATACGAGGAGCCCAGCTTTCTCCTCCCCATATAGAACGTTACCCCCAAGCCTCTCACTGAACTCGTAAACCCTATCCTGGGTTAGGGGCATCCCGCTTCCAAGAACCGTGTTCTCAAGCTGGAACCAGCCTAAAGGAAGCGTGCGGCAGGTAAGGTCTCTTAAACCCTTCTTGTAGCCAAGCTCTCTAAGCCCTTTCCGCACCTCCCTTGAACGCGGTTTAATCGCTGCGGGAACTGGGAGAACCTGGGCGTTAAGACCTAGACCCTTCAACCCATCTGTTAAGCCCTGAAGCCCCGCTGAGGTTTGGAGGAGGAAAACCACATCGGCACCAACATTAGCGGCAAGGTCAATTTTATAGAGAGTAGCGGCTTCACCATCAACCCAGCCGTCTGTGTTGAAAACGACGAACTCAGCGCCAAGTTCCAGAGCTTTCCGCCCAAGTTCAGCCACACCTTCAACAACTTTCCCGATTAACCCGCAGGGGGTTGTAGCGCCCATGAAGAGGACTTTCTCAGGTGTAGACGTGAACAAGTCGACCGTTTGCTTCTTTAAAACGGCTAGGCTCACTGTTGTAGGGGGACCGATGTCAGCCTGCCCGATATCACCGTCAACTAAGGCAACCTTCAACCCTTCCTTAACCGCCTGATTTACGAGAAGTGTGCAGAACGTTGTCTTACCAGAGTCTGTGTCTCCCACAACCATAACCTTTACAAAACGCTTTGCAACCGTATCCGCGACGGTGTCCAGCCAAGCCTCCGGGAAGGGGTTACCCTCGATCTCCTCCATAGACCCACCTTCACCAAGGGTTACCTCAACCGTGGATGCCTCAAGGGGTTTCACGGGTAGGATCCGCCCGCACCGGATGACGACGCTACCTCGCGTTGAAACTGTCACGCCGACTGTATCCAGCGATCCATCGACGACCTTCACTGAAGCCGGTCCACCTACCAGCAGTGTTCGACCAACCTGAAGCGTTTTCCTCTCCACGAGCTCACCTAGCCACTTATCACCAAACCCTTGTTTTAAGTATAACGCCTCAATCCAAAGGCTTAGGAATTTTGTCAGTCGTCTATCGAGGGATTCGCCATGCTCAGTGTAAAGGTTAATTATAGGTTGATTGGTATAACAGGCTTCACATAAAGCGATTAGATACTCAGTGGTGGTTGGTTTGGCCCTGGAAGAGTTCCTAAGCGAACGGTTTCAACCCGACTTAAAGACGATCCTAAGTAAGGAAGGCTACTACAACCTATACATCTACTACGACGGAAAATTCCTTAAGGGTGATGAGGCGCGGATAACACCATTCGACCACGGACTCTGCCTAGGAGACGGAGTTTTCGAGGGTATTAGAGCCTACAACGGTTACGTGTTCAAGCTGGATGAACATGTAGCGCGGTTATTCGACTCAGCTAAGGCTTTAGGAATTACCATACCCTTGACAATAGAGGAGCTTAAGCAGGCAATAGTGCTTACGCTCCGTAAAAATGGTTTAACAAACGCCCACATTAGACCCATCATTACAAGAGGCCCTGGAAAACTTGGCTTAGACCCTAGAAGGTCTGTGAGAGCCTCCGTAATCATCATGGCTTATCCCTTCCCCCCGCTTCTAGGTGAGAAAGCGGTTAAGCTAATCATATCCTCTGTGAGGCGGAAGTCACCATACTCTGTAGACTCAAAGATCAAGTCCATATCCTACATAGACAACATCATGGCGAAGCTACAGGCGAACGCGGTAGGCGCTGATGACGCCATAATGCTCGACGTGAACGGTTTGGTAGGCGAAGCCTGTGGGGAAAACATATTCATCGTTAAGAACGCGTGGATTTATACGCCGCCTCCAACAGCGGCGCTGCACGGCATCACACGCGCCGTTGTCATGGAACTCGCTGAGAAACTTGGATACAAAGCCTTTGAGAAAACCCTAACTCCACACGACCTCTACACCGCTGATGAAGTCTTCCTAACGGGTACAGCGGCTGAGATCGTACCAGTCTCGGAGGTCGATGGTAGAAAGATAGGAGCTGCAGCACCTGGACACATAACGGAGAAGCTTGTAGAAGCGTTTAAAGCATACGTGAAGGAGTTTAAGGGAACCCCGATATACGAGTAGAGGAGAGGGCTTGAGTCCCAGGCTCTCAGCTAACCTATCTCTAACGCTTAGCGGAGCCTGAGAAGCCTACGTGTGTTATTGCCGGTTATGGCTTGGAAAACCTCGTCGTTGAGTTTAAGGCTTTTTAATAGGTTTAAATGCAACTTATCTGGTCCAAACTGTTTGCCTTCACCGTCTAGGCATGGGAAATCCGACCCGTAAAGGAGCTTCCTCCAACTCCTCGCCACAAAATCCTCTGCGAACTCGGGGTCCCTCTGAAGCGCGTTAAGCCCGGAACCAGCCGATATATCTCCGTAAACATTCCTGTATTCCCGTAGCATGACATCCGCTCTGCCACCGGGAACAACTTTACCTTTAGGGTAGTCGACCGCCTTATCAACCTCAGCTGATACCTCTCTCCACCATCCAGGACCGTGAGCGATGAAGACGGTTTCTGGATACTCTTGAACAACTTTTTCAAAGGCTTCGATGTCTGGGTTATGCACACGATCCATGTGAAGTAGAACCGGTAACCCTAGTTCCCCGCAAAGCGCGTAGATCTCTTTCGACTCAGGGTTGTCAACCTTAAGCTCTATCTTATGCTCCCCATAACCCTTAACACCTTTCCCCACGTAGTCCCTAACCCTCTGAGAGGCCCCAGTTTCCCTGGGGTCTACGCAGCAGAAGGGGATAAGCCTCCTCTCGTAGCCCTGACAGACGCTGAGAACCCGGTCCGCTCCCGCGATGTCCTCCCCAATCTCAGGCCTAGGCTTAATCACCGGAAGGACAACTGAGGCTTCAATCTCAACCTCATCCATGTACTCAAGTAGATCCTTCTCCGAAGCGTAAATCATACCCTTAAGGCTCTTAAACCGAGCCTTAACCCCACCGAGGTGAGTGTGAACATCTATCAACTCAAACCTTCTCCTCCATTACAAATCCATATCTCCTTTTAACCAATTAGAGTTTATCCCTTATAGGTAAAGTGCTTTGAATCCTTGTTCCATAGGGTTTAGAGGGCTTTCACCAGACACAACCACTTGAAGAGGCAGGGTTTTAAGTTTGACAAAGGCTTACTCAGGTCTTCGACTTACACCATTAATGGGAGTGAGAAGCCCGCACGATAAGTGTGAAATGATTAAATATTACCTTGCCAGTAATTGCCATTACATAGGGGTCACTGATGTCTAAGGAGAAGTCTACGGAGAAGCGCGGAGAGGTAGATGACGCTTGGAGAGGTATGGATGTTGGGAAACGGTTGATGGCTAAGGTACCCGGTGTTCTCGACGTCCTCGATGTGATCTCCTGCCAATTCAACATCAATAAGAAAACTTGGTTTTTCAAGGCGATGTGCCTAATCCAAGAGAGCAAGTTCGTCATGGGTGAGGTTGATAAAGGCACCCGTATAGACGAGGTTATCGTTGAATTTACCTCCGAAGGTGTTTTGAAAGCCGTGAAAATAGGCAGTCGCGTTCACAAACCCCCACATGAGAGAGTCTTATAATCCAAGAACCGTAAACGACCATCCTACCCGTTCATACCCATGATTACACACGTGGATAGCGGAGGGTTTCCTTTTAATACCGGTATGGTGGAACAGAGGCAACATTAATCAAGTTAATCTACTCCCTAGATCATTTATGCTAGACTAGATTTCACGGATAGGGTTGTGGTTAGTTTGCGTATACTGAACGAGGAGGAGTTACTTCGGAACGCTGTCGACCTCTCGGATAAGGAAGCCCGTTACATAGCTTTAGAAGCCTTAAAAGCAGGTGTAGACGCCGTTGATCCACGTAACGCGGTTAAAAACTTTGTCAGAAGTGACGGCTACGTCCTCAAGATTGGAAATGAAGACCTAAGCTTCAACCTTAACGGGGTTGGACGAGTGGTTGTCGTTGGTGGGGGAAAGGCGAGCGGCGCCATGGCTGAAGCCCTCGAGGAGGTACTCGATGACAGGCTTGACGCGGGCTTCGTCAACGTTTTGAAGGGAACTGGAGCGGATTTTAAGGTGCGTAGGGTTCAATTAAACGAGGCTGGACATCCGATCCCTGATGAAGCCGGTTTGGAGGGAAGCAGGAAGATCATTGAACTCCTCCAAGGGCTGCATGAGAGCGACCTTGTATTCTGCCTCATCTCCGGAGGAGGCTCAGCACTCATGCCTCTCCCAGCTGAAGGCATAAGCCTCCAAGATAAAAAGAACGTGACAAACATGCTTGTTAACCGGTCGCCTGCTACCATAGAGGAGATCAACGCTGTAAGGAAACATCTTTCAGTTTTAAAAGGTGGGCAGCTGGCGCGTTTAGCCTACCCCGCAACTCTCATCAGCCTCATCCTCTCAGACATCGTCGGAGACCCTTTGGGAAGCATCGCCTCTGGACCCACAGCGCCTGATCCAACAACCTTCAACGACGCGGTTGCGGTGCTGAAACGCTACAACCTCTGGGCTGATGTCCCAGAGCCTGTGCATAAGAGGCTTGAAGCTGGGTTGAGAGGTGATATACCGGAAACCCCTAAGCCAGGTGATAAGGTTTTCGATAAAACCCATAACATCATCGTAGGAAACAACCGTCTAGCCGCCTCAGCCGCATGCCGCGAAGCCCAGAAACATGGTTTGCACACGCTGCTCCTATCATCCCTCATCGAGGGTGAAGCCAGACATGTAGGAACGGCCTATGCAGGTATTGCGAAGGAAGTCGTAGCCTCAGGTCACCCTGTTCAAAAACCAGCAGCTATAATCGCTGGGGGTGAGACAACCGTAACCGTGACTGGAGAGGGAAGAGGGGGACGCAACCAAGAGCTTACCCTCAGCGCCGCCTTGAAGATGATAGGCTTGAAGGGTGCAGTCATAGCCTCCATAGGAACCGATGGCTTAGATGGACCGACGGACGCCGCTGGCGCTGTGGTTGATGGGCAAACCTTTAACAGGGCGCGGTGTATGGGTTTAAATCCTCTTGACTACCTGAAAAAAAACGACTCCTATACCTTCTTCAAGAAGCTCAACGACAACATCATTACAGGTCCAACAAAGACAAACGTCAACGACCTAGCAGTCATCGTTGTACTCAGATAATTCTCCTAGAACACCACCAGGTTTATTGATAACCTTCCTTGAAATCTGTAATATGGGTTAGGATTTAACAGTTGGAGTTGTGGAGGGACAGCCGTGGATCGAGTGAAGGTTCTCGTGGTTGGGGTTGGTAACTGGGGGAGACACCATTGCCTGTCGATCAGGAAGGTCCCCCGAGCAGAGCTGATTGGCGTTGTAGGAAGGAACCCTGAGAAAGTTTCAATGCGTGCGGCGGAGATGGATGTAAGGGGGTTTACCTCGATCAGGGAAGCCGTTAAGGTTACAGGAGCCAACGCGGCAACAGTTGCACTTGTCCATAACGCACATCGTGAGACGGCGGTTGAGTTGATGGAAAAGGGACTTCATGTATACGTGGATAAACCCTTCGGTGCCTCACTGGTGGATGCACAGGTGATGGCTGGAGCCGCGGATAAGGCAGGAGTTAAGTTGATGGCAGGGTTCAGCCAACGCTATGAGCCGAGCTATTTTGAACTCGCTAGGCTCGTTTACTCTGGAAGCCTCGGTAGAATTAGACACGTCTTCGCTGAGAGACAGCACGCGAAAGGCTTCAACGAAGCGCATTGGATGGCTGACCCCGCGATTGCCGGTGGTGGAGCAGTCGCGATCTGGGGTATCCACGATGTTGACTTGGCTATGCACCTCGTAGGTGCTGAGCCTAGGCGTGTCTACGCAGAGATGGAGTTTGATGATAAGGGAAGGGAGACGCAGAGCCATATCATGGTTAGACACGTTTCCGAGGTGATCTCCATGATGGATATAGAGTATTCTGCCTTCAGCGCAGAGGCGTATGCTGGGGTTCTAGGTGAGAAGGGGAGGGCTGTGGCGGATCGTTTAGGTGGGTTAACCATCTACGATGAAGTAGGGTCTCCGGATACGCGTGTGTTTCTGAATGGGGAGTACCCTGCTTTTCTCACTGAAGCCATGTCAGCCTTCATAAACTGCATCGTCGACGATGCTACACCACCGATACCGGCTGAAGACGGTGTGAGGGCGTGGTCAGTTGTAGACGCAGCTTACAGGTCAGCGCGCATAGGTAAGGCGATAGAGATCTAAGTGCCACGCATAATAAGCTCCTCGAAGAAAAACCGCACTCAACAAGAGGCGAACTGTGTAGGTGAATATGTGGGCTTACGGAAGCGCATACATATTCAAAAAGTTACTTGGCTTAGGCTTCTTACGTTTTCCGCATTCCTCGTACTCATTCTCACCATTCCTATTCTTACACCCGAAGTTTCTGCTTTCTTCTTGAAAATGAGCGACCAAATTATCGTCACTCTTGCAGCTTTCGCAGCTGGAACTCTCCTCAAGCGTTTAAGCTTCAGGTTTAGCTTGGCAACTCCTCTAGAGGAGCTGAGGGAATCGATGCACTTACATCAGCGTTGCTGATTCGGAGGGAGCGGTTTAAAACCTTATTTGGGTTATGGGTTTGGAATACGCTTACAAGCCTCGGCATAATAACCGTAGGTTTTTTCACACTCGGCGCCGCCTCAATCACATGGATTTTTTAAACTATGGTTTCTTTAACCCTATTCCAAGTACGGTGAAACGGTATAGCCACGTATGGTTTGAGGGGGGTGGCAATGATCCTCGCAGCCTCTGTAGGTGTATACGGCGGCGTTAACCTCGACGCAGTTTTGAACACTTCACGCACCGTTATCGTAGAGGTCGCGATGCTTTTAACCTTGCTTAACGCCCTAGCTGCTTTCTTGGAGACTTTGGAAATAACTGTGTAACAGGAGGTATTATCTCTCAGCAGGCTCATCCTTGTGTGAGGCTCAATCCCTTGAGCTTAGTCTTCTTGGGTTTACCTGTTTTAGGGTCCCAGCCTCTCAGCCGGTAGTATTTCTTCAACATGGGTTCAAGCTCGCATACTTGACCCTTAGTCGCGCCGTCTGGGAGGAGTTCCCTTGTGAAGCGTTCTGGGAGGATGTCGTCGCCGCGGGTGACTCCGCATCTCACATTATAGGCCCTTTTCAAGTTGTATATGCATTCCCCGTTTTCAACTATGCCCCACTTATCGATCTCCCAACCAGTTATGCTTGTATATGCTTTCGCAACGATTTCGAAAGAGGTGACGCCGAAGACTGGGAACTTACATAAACCCAAGGCGTCGAGGGCTGAGCATAGGTTCTGATACAGTATGGTAACCTCAGGTTTACCCTCGATGGTGAAGCCGTCGAGCTGTATGGTTAACCCGTATTCAGGCATAAGAAGCCCCCTCTCAATGCAGTTGGCTAAACCTTGCATATGGCATGCACCCCGGTTTGCCGTAGCGTACTCCAACCCCATAGACTTGTAGCGGCGTGGCTCATGCGCTGGAACCTCCAAGCCCTTCACATGAATGGCGTAACGCTCAGCTCCGCGTCCAAGCCTCACAGCGGCTTCCCGTACTCCATCGGCAAGCACGGCACCTAGGTCTATCCCCCTACCCATAAGCTCCGTCATCGCCACAACGGCTTCACCGCTGCCCCATGTGAGGTCAATGCCCCCCGTGTCTTCCCGCGTTATAATACCGTTTTCATAGCATTCCATGGCGAAGGCGATGGCTCCTCCCGTACTTATGGTATCAAGACCATAGCGGTTGCAGAGGTCGTTTGCCTTAGCTACTGCCTCAAGGTTATCGTTGAAGCATAGCGACCCTAGCATGGCAAGGGTTTCATACTCAGGACCGGGACCGGTTAACCCAGCGTAGGGACCGGTTTTAACCTCGATGAAACGCCCGCAGGCTACTGGGCAACCGTAGCAGGCGTAAGGGTGTTTAAGTATGGTCTTCGTCATGGTGGCGCCAGTGATCTTCACTGCACCCTCAAAGGTTCCCCGCTTCCAGTTCTTAATAGGAAGGTTTCCAGTATGTTCGAAAACCTCTAATCCTCCAGCCGTGCCATCCCTTCGGAAGTTCTGCGTCCTCGGAGCCTTAAGCACGGATGCCCGGTACTCCCGGAGGCATTCCATAAAACTCTTCTCATCAAATATGGGGACTTTCCCAGTTCCACGGACAGCGATAGCTTTAAGGTTCTTGGAGCCCATAACCGCTCCCAGCCCGGTGCGACCGAATGCCCTTCCATCGTCGTTGATTATGGAAGCCAGCTTGGCAAGCCTCTCCCCGGCTGGACCTATACAGGCAACTTTCACCCTTTCCTCGTTGACCTCCTTTTTCAAGGCTTCTAGGGTTGTGTACGTGTCAAGACCCCAGAGATGTTGCGCACCCGAAATATTCACCTCATCGTCTACGATGCAGATATAAACTGGTGATAACGCTCGACCCGTAACAACGATTCCATCGTACCCCGCGAACTTCAACTCACTCGGGAAGAAACCTGCGGTGTTAGCTTCGCCGAAGACCCGGGTAAGCGGAGATTTTGCAACGGCAGCCGCCCGGGTTCCACCTGGGATAAGGGTTCCAGTGAAGGGACCCGTTAGAATGATCAACGTGTTTTCGGGTCCTAGAGGATCCGTGGAAGCCGGAACCTCACGGTGTAGCATCCACGCACCGTACCCGCTTCCTCCAAACAGTATCTGCGCCAAGGCGAGGTCTAAGGGTTCCTTGGAAATTTTTCGCCGTGAGAGGTTTACGCGTAGGATTCTCCCTAAATAGCCCCCGGTCAAAAAGTTCACCGCCAAAGGATACACCCATAAGAAATTAAGGTTTACCATCATCGATTGCATCGTTTAATAACCCAAAATCCTTCATAGCAGTTCGTTCTTACCCTTATGTTGACAATGTCTATAATGGTAACTTCATAATTATTTTAGGAAAAACGCCAAAAGCGAATAAGACTCCATATGGTTTAGAAAATATGTTGAAGCTGGAAAAATTGAGGTTTGAAAATGAAGATAAGAGGAGGAATACCATTTTTTACGTTAGTCGGGCTGTGGGTTACTGCATTTTTAACGCCATTGTTCTAAGCTCCTCATCGGTTACAGTTGATTTCTTCCTTATCGACTCCTCCTTTACAGCTTCTACAAGCCGGTCCAGCTGCGCTTCGTCAAGGGTAACGCCCATCTCGCCTAGTTTATAACGGATACTCGTGGCTCCACTCTTCTTTCCTACGACGACTCGGACGGGGTGTTGGCCTACAATTTCTGGCATGTAGGGGAGGACCCCGAGTTCAAAACCCGCGTCTTTACAGCTTTTCCACATGTAGACGACGAGCCCGGATTCGAATGTGTAGATGTTGCCTCCGACAACGGCTTTCCCCAGGGACACCTTAACACCGGAGAGTTCTTCGATAAGTCTTGAAACCTCGAAGAGTTTATCCAGTTTGATCCCAGCGTCAACCCCGAGGAGGAGTTGAAGCGCAACCGCTACTTCCTCCGTAGCCGCGTTTCCAGCCCGTTCCCCTAGGTTGTTCACGCATGCGTGGATGATTTCAGCACCTGCGGAGACGGCTGCTAAGGCGTCTGCTGTGGCAAGGCCGAAGTCGTTGTGAATGTGAAGTTCTATGGGAACCCCGGACCCAACCCAGCGCCTCACCTCCCAGACCCTGTGCATCATTGCCTGTGGGAAGCTCATGCCGAAGGTGTCGCAGACCACCACGGAGTCCACGTGGGCTTCATGAACGCAGGCTTTGTAAAGCCTCTCGGTGAAGGCTGGGTTAGCCCTTATAGAGTCCACCGGCATAAGCGATGTGTAGAGCCCATGCGCCTTCGCGTATCGATGAATCTCCACTATACGCTCAACGGCTTCAGCTTCATCCCAGCCGAAGACGGCTTTAACAGTCCGCGGGTTAGCCAAGGTATCTGTGACGATGCCGTCGACGTCGCATTCAAGGGCGGCGTCGATGTCGTCTCTACGCGCCCTACAGAGACAGAAGACTTTAGCATTCAAGCCAAGCTTGACCAGCTCCTTTATGGTTTCCCGGTCTTCCCTCGAGACGATGGGCATGCCGGCTTCGATGCGTGCCACGCCGAGGTCGTCGAGGGCCTGAGCGATCCTCAGCTTATCCTCCTTTGTGAAAACCACGTTCGGTGTCTGCTCCCCATCCCGTAGCGTGACATCATGCATGTAAACCCTCGGAGGCAGCGTGAAGCCGGCTCTGATTTCTGGGAGGAGGTTTAGCGGACTGTTTATGAAAAGCTCACTTCTAGGCATCGCTTCCATAACGTTACACACCCTTCGAGCGTAGGCATATCTTTCAACGAGGATAGTTAAACTTAAGCATAGCTGCCATGGCTATTCAGACGTAGGTGTATTTGGATGTCCGTGGTTAAGGCTTGGAAGGTTCCTGGGGTTAAGGTTCCCCCGCCATGCGAAAGGGTTTTGAAGGTCGTCGTATCACCGGAGGTTACAGGCGCCAAGGACGTGACCATTCTCTTCTCGATCATAAGCCCAGGCTCAACCACTGGGCTTCACAGGCATGATGGAAGCGAGGAGTACATGTACATAGTTACAGGTAGGGGAACGTTCACCGTCGGAGGGGAGACTACACCCATAGAGCCTGACGTAATCATCATCGCTGAAGCCGGTAAAGACCATGAGATCCGGAACCTAAGCGATGAAACGATGAAGCTTCTAGCCATCTACGCCCCACCGATAAAGCCCACAGGTTACTTTGAGAAAGCCGTTCAGATGGCGGTTTCACGTAAACGCTAAACCTCGAATAAACCAGAATGACTTCATAAGAAAGAAGAGAGCCTTTAACAACCTTGGAAAATCAATGATAAGACAGTGAAAACAGAATATGCTGTACGCCCTGTTTCAGAAACAGAGCCCGTAAACAACCCCACACCTAATTAAAGAAACTCAATTTCGTTAATACCCTTCATGTAAAAACCCTTCTAGATTTCGTATAAAAACCTAAATCAACGCCGTTAATGTGGGAAAAGGTAAATTCCTGAATCGCGATGAAGTATGTTGAGTGAAAAGATGCGTGGAGATGACGGTGTTTCCTCGGTTTACCACTTGCTCGGTGGGGTGATCCGTGAAGCTTTAGATGAGCGTGGCTTTAAAACCCCGACAGCCCCTCAGAAAGAGGCTTTCCCATCAATTATGAGAGGGGAGAACGTCCTCCTCATCGCCCCAACGGGGAGTGGAAAGACTGAAGCCGCCGTCCTACCTGTTTTCGACCTATTCCTGAGGAGTGGAAGGGCTAAGGGTACGGGCAGCGGTATAAGCATGCTCTACATCACGCCTTTAAGGGCGCTTAACCGGGACCTTCTGAGAAGGCTTTCATTCTGGAGTTCCAGACTTGGGTTATCGATTGAGGTTAGGCACGGGGATACGCCGGTAAAGGAGAGGAGACGCCAAGCCTTAAAGCCCCCAGACCTCCTCGTTACCACACCTGAAACCCTACAAGCCATTCTTCCAGGGGAGCGGATGCGGAGGCACCTAAGGTCCATAGCATGGGTTATCGTCGATGAGGTTCATGAGCTTGCCCAGGACAAGCGTGGCGTGCAGCTAACAATAGCCTTGGAGAGGCTACGTGAAATCACTGAGAGGGATTTTCAGAGGATAGGCTTATCTGCTACCATCGGAAGCCCAGAGGAAGCAGCTAAGTTTCTAGGGGGGACAAGCCGGGAGGTTAAAATCATCAAGGTTGAAGCATTGAAAGCCTTCAAGTACCATCTGGAGTTTCCATACCCGAGTGAGGAAGACTGTACGTTGGCTCAGGGGCTTTACACCACAGCTGAGGCTGTGGCACGGATCACACGGATTAAGGAACTCGTAGACACACATACATCAACCCTGATCTTCGTTAACAGCCGGCAGCACGCGGAGATGCTTGGCTCAAGGCTTATGCTCCTCGAACCTAACGTCGCGGTGCATCACGGCTCCCTATCGAGGGAGGAACGCAGCAGGGTTGAGGAGGAATTTAAACAGGGAAACCTTAAAGGTATCATCTGCACCTCAACCTTGGAGCTTGGAATCGACATCGGCACCGTTGACCTAGTGACGCAGTATATGTCCCCGCGGCAGGTTTCAGCACTAATCCAGCGCGTGGGTAGGGCGGGGCATGAGCTAAGCCGAGTATCCGAGGGCATCATCATCTCACCCTCCACAGATGACATCCTCGAATCCCTTTCCGTGATACACAGGGCAGTAAAGGGCAGGCTTGAACCCTTAAAGATACACTTTGAAGCCCTCGATGTGCTAGCCCATCAGATTGCAGGCCTCATCATGGACAAAGGGTGGATTGCCTTCGACGAAGCCCTTGCTATAATCTGCCGGGCATACCCCTACCACAAATTGAGTAAAGCGATGTTTGAGAGGGTTGTGAAATACCTTGAAAGCCTAAGGATGTTGAGGGTTGAACGCGGCTTTTTAAGGAATACAGGGCGAACACGCAACTACTACTACGAAAACATCTCCATGATACGCGATGAGAAGCGGTATTCTATCATAGACCTCACCACAAACTGGACTGTTGGAACCCTAGGTGACGAATTTATCCAGACAAGGGCGCGGATAGGCTTGAACTTCATCTGCAAGGGTAGGGTTTGGAAAATAATGGGCTTATCTGAGGAGGGAAAGGTTTTCGTTACACCCATTGAAGACCCCACGGCGGCCGTACCGGGTTGGGATGGGGAAATCCTTCCTGTACCCTTCGAGTTGGCTCAGGAGGTGGGGAAGACCCGCGCCGAATTAGCTGAGTCACTAAGCTCCACGGACTTGGATACGGTTGTGAAGAAATACGCAGAGGAGTGGCCTGCTGAAAGGTATGCGGTGAAGAAGGTTGTGGAGGAAGTTAAGGAGCAGAGCGGATATGGGACGCCCATCCCCTCTCACAATGTAGTCGTTGTGGAAGCCTTCAGAAACTACATCATCGTCCACGCCTGCTTCGGGGAACTCGTGAACAGGGCGTTAGGTTACATTTTCAACCACATCCTCTCAAAGGACGGCTTGATCCGGGGATGGTGGGCTGACGGTTACAGAATACTCCTCGACATCCCTTTCGACTTATCGGAAGAAGACTTGGGTAAGGTGACGGTGAAAACCCTCGGCATACCAGCTGTAGAGGCTTTAAACGCCTTTCAAAACCAGGTAAGGCAGAGCTTCCCCTTCTCTTACTACATGAAATTCGTAGCTGAGCGTTTCGGCGTCATACCGAGAGGACGCTTCAACATTCAGCTCCCAAGTCTCCTTGAAACACCGGTCTACGATGAAACCCTGAGGGAGGGACTGCAGGAGAAAGTTGACCTTGTACACGCCGAGGAAGTCTTCAGCCGCATTGACCGGGGGCGGATAAAAGTTTTCAAGGTCTTAAACCGGATACGCCCATCACCCCTAGCCTATCATATCCTTAATAAGTTCGTTGAAGTACCTGAGCTAATAGCTCCGGAATCTGTTCTCCAAGATAGTGTAAGTCACATGAAGGCAGCTATAACCTCCGAGGTCGCTGCGCTGTACTGTATGAGCTGCTGGAGCTGGGAGGCATATGTACCTATACGTGAGCTACCTGAAAAACCCACGTGTGGAAACTGTGGCTCAGGTCTCCTAGCCATCCTTAACAAGCTCGGTTTCAACATCCGTGAATACCTCCTAAAAAAACGTTTGAAGACAGCGCTTACGGAGGAGGAGCTTAAGCAGGTTGCGAGGGCTCGAAGATCCGCGGACCTCGTTCTCTCGTATGGGAAGAAGGCGGCTGAGGCTCTAATGGTTAGAGGCATAGGTCCCCAAACAGCTTCCCAAATCCTCGCCAAGATGCATGAGGAGGAAGAAGATTTCTATAAAGACCTTATACAGGCGAAGCTGAGGTATTTAACCACACGAGAATACTGGGGTGACTAACCCAGAAATACCTTCAACCCTTCACTTTGTCACCTTAAAAAAGAAACTCAGAATTTCAGGGGTTCTCTTTCACGGTTTACCCCCTTTACACAGGCAAAGGCTTGGTTCCATATGTATCATAAATACTAGTATGGGTAATCCGTAGAAGCTTTGATATCATGTCTTTTCTAGGACCTTATTCATATAAGACTGTCAAAAAGGTTATTAAGTGAACTCGCCAATTCCCGTAATGTGGTAGCAATTGGAAACCTCTAGATTCACAGAGGCTTTGCCCAAGAGTAATGAACTGGAAATCACGTTTAAGGGAAGAAAAACCGGGAGATCCTACACTACACCCGTGTGGTTCGTACATGAAGGCAGCAGGATATACCTTCTACCAGTGCAAGGTTCTGCCACAAACTGGTACAAGAACGTTCAAAGAGACCCAGGTATACGCCTATCCATAATGGGAAAGTCCATCCAAGCTTCGGTTAAACTTTTAACGGAGCCGAAGCCTGTGGAGGAAGTTGTGGATAAATTCAAAACCAAATACGGAGCTGGAGAGATAATGAAATGGTATAAAGGATTTGATGTAGCAGTTGAAGTAAAGATGCAGCTTAAAAAAACCCAGTAATCTGCTGGAAATTAGTTATTTAAGAGTTACTTTTTATAAAGAAGTTGAAACGGGTAGGACTCGGAACTTTAAAAAGGGGGCACCACAAGTTCTTCATTGGTTTCTCTGCTAGGATGGGTAAGATAATATTCAGATACTATGCGTTGCAGGTGAATGTTTGAAAACCTTTGATGGAACCCATAATATTAATATATTCATCGACATACCTTTATCATACGTTTCCTAGGTTGTGGAGGCGAATCGGGTGAGGATCTCTGAAATCCGCGTTGGGATGCGAAGCGTCAACGTTGAAGGCAGGTTGACGAAGATTTCCGAAGTGAGGAATGTGGTGCTGAGAACCGGTGAACCTGGCCGTGTGGCGACAGCCGACCTCAGCGATGGCTCTGGTACTGTCAAGCTAACCCTTTGGAATGAGAACATCGACATGGTCTCGGAGGGCGATACTGTCCGCGTTGAAAACGGCTACGTCACCTCGTTCAGAGGGGAGACGCAACTGAATGTTGGGAAATTCGGCAAACTAACCGTTGTAAAATAGTTGAAGCGAATTAACCTTGTTCATGGATTACCCAACTTCTAGCTACAGTAAATCCTATGGTTGATCATGAGTACATTTTAGAACATGAATTGGGGAACATTGCTGGTTGAATCCCGCTGAGACTATGAGGTAGATTTCACCAAGAAAGGTTAGTGAGATAAATGAGGATTTAAGGGTGAAGTTTGCTGAATATCAGTCAATGGAGACCCCTATGAGGGAGTCCCTCCCAGGTAGAAGCGCCTTTTACTGCAAGTCGAAGCTCGTTAAACGCTGAAACAGCGGTGGGAAGCGTGCAATTAAGCCTGCCAAACTTTACGTTCGGGAAAACTCGGCAACTCAGCCTTCATAGAAAAAAAGATTAAACCGATGCAGACAGTTACCATAGAACGATTCATTAGATAGGTTGAAACTGGGGTATAGAAGGCTCGACATGGAGCCTCTAAGGTACATCCCTCACGCTTTCTAAAAGCTCCTTCAACAGTTCCGGTGGCGGAGGGTGTATCCTCCCCGCGGTGAGCCAGTATGTGGCTAGGATACCCTTGCCTTTTAAGGACTCGACGAGTCTCCAACGAGCTTCTACAGCCTCCAGCGCCTCCTGCAGGTAGCCCTTCACCCTAACCGAATGGGCTACAAGCATCTCCTTTCTATGCACAACTGCCTTAGCTGTTTCCAACCAGGGACTTGGGTAAGGCATAAACGAGAAGGACTCGCCGTAGAACTCCGGTAGCCCAAGGTCCTCAAGCTTTTTTAAGGCTTTCACAGCCCTCATTGTGGCTTTATTGTACTCCAAGCCCCATCTAATGAAGTTAAGTCTCTCCCTAACCAGGTCATCGTCGGCTAAAGCATAGGCCTCCTCCAAGTAACGTCTGCAATCCTCTAAGACGCCTGGTTTGAAAACTGTGAGGAGCTGTTCGTAGAGATGGCTTGGACCAAGTAATCGCTCAGAGTGGATGAGGTTTCCCTTCAAGGTTACCTCTTTCCAAACATCTATTAAAAGGCTGAAGTACTTCTCAACGGCTTTAGCAGCCTTCCCAAAGGCTTTCACGTAAAAGTCCTGTAGGACATCCTCCAAGTTGAGGCTTGAATCCCAAAGCAGTTTACTTGCTACGTAGTAGTTTAACCCGCCTACTGCCCAGCCGTCCACCCACTGCGTGAAGTAGAGCTTCACACCTTCCCTGTGCAAACGCTTGATGGATATATCTATGAGAGGTGGGATGAGGCGGAACATATCCGGCCAAGCCGCGTTTATATAATATTCGTATATCATGACGTTGCCTGGGTCGTTATCAGCGGCTTTCACCCACCGCCTCAACCTTTCAAAGTCCAGCTTTTGCCTCTCACCGTTCCAATGCCCTATACACGTCATGGTGTACCAGACCACAACGTTCCTGTGCAGCTTCAGTTTCCTCGGAGGCTCAACATAGTACCAGTAGGCTAACGTAACAACGCGCTTACCAGCATGAGTTTTCTCTAAGGCTTCAGCCAGCTGGTTTGCGAAGGTGAAAACCCTATTTGTCATGGATGTGCCGCTTAAAGGGTCGAGAACTGGGAATGGGGGACGATTCGGCGTATAGGTTTCACCCGTATCCAAGGCTTGACAGTTTGGACATTCGCAGAACCCTGGGGCATCCTCGGGGCTCCAGTATACGCCGGATAAATCCCTGTTCTCGTCAAGGTACCTGCGCATACGCTCAACAATTACTCTGAGAACATCTGGGTTGCTGGTGCAGAGTTGCGGATGGGGAGCGGTTAAATCCCGTTTGCCGACTCTTAGGGCAAAGTACTCGGGATGCGTTTCCCCGAACTCCTTCTTCCAGTCTAAGCCCCATCCAGAACCGAACTTCACGCTGCCACCCAACTTATTCGCCTTCGCCCATAACTGCATAGCTGGATCCTTAGGCCAAGACCCATAAGGAGAGGGCCCAGTTCCTATGTCTCTTAAGAGGAAGTGGGGTTCCACACGTTCACCCAGCTCGGGCACCTCAATGGAGCCGGTCTTTGGAACGATCTCCCAGAGCTCCCCGGGGAAGAACCAGCGGATGCCACAGTGTTTCTCGAGGAAGTGGTAGACGGCAAACTGTGTCCCATCGTCATCTTTTCCAAGGAGGATTAAGTGATTCCCAAAAGTCTTTATAAGGAAGCCTTCCGCTGCGAGGTTATCGCAGTTTATACCTAGGTTTCTTATGTATTCATTATAGCCTACATGGATGAGGTTCCCTTGTAACACGTCCCTGTTCGTTTTTATCGGTAACCTCGCTCCTGAAACGCGTTCAACATATCTTTGCAGCTGCTCAGCGGCAAGTCTTTCTGATTCACGGGCTTCGAAGGGGAGCACGATTGTAGCGTTAGCCAAGCCATCCTTAACGAGGAACATGTAAAAAACCCGTTCCCATACGCACGCTGCTCCATGAATCATCCAGTTTCAAAACGCGGATCTTAAGGCCTTTGATTTCCATATCATTACCCATTACCCCTCGTGTATGCGGATAATAAGCCTTCTCTCTTTCAAGGAGCCTGAAGAACGTGAAGGGGGACAAAGGCTTCCACGGTACGGTTATTCACCTAACGACGATTGACAACATGAACTATAGTAGAGACCCTCCCGCACATATCATGAGCCACTCCTAGGAAAAATTATAGAAACTGTCAATTCAGGGATGGCTACTAGGTTTAGGTCCGTTTCCAGTCTCGAGGATGAACAGTGTATGCGGAGGTTTCTAAAGTTGAGAAGACGGTGTTTAAGCCGTTCTTTAAGTGTGTGGGCTCGATAGAAGAGGTTGGAGTTGATGGCTGTTGAACTCTAGGGAGAGATTTATACGGGTTATACACTTTGAGGAGGCTGATAGGGCGCCTCACGCTGAACAGTTCTGGCCTGAAACCGTAGGTAGCTGGTACGTTTCAGGCAGCGTTGAAAGGGATTATCGCGGAGTAGGCTACGACCCGGCAACCCCTTTCCCAACAGAGGGCGTAGACTACGATGCTTTATGCCCTCTTTTTCAGATGGATATGAGGCCGCCGTGGAACTCCAACAGCTACTTCTACCCCACAGAGTTCAGTCCCATGTTTCCACGACTGGTTTTAAGGGAAGGCGACACCTGGGTTACCGTTTGTGATGAGTGGGGCATAACTAAGCGTGTACGCCGTGATGGAACGTCAGTTCCCCAATTTACTGCGTTCCCTGTTAAGCATAGGGAGGACTTTGATGCGATGAAGGCTAGGCTCGACCCATTCGATCAAGCTAGGTTTAAGCCCGGTTGGGGTACCCGGGCGAGGAAAGCCTTAGATGAGGGTTCAGCTCCGCTGGGTTGGGGTATGGTTGGCTTCTTCGCCCTCCTTCGTTGGCTTATGGGTTTAGAGGGTGCCCTCCTAGCCTTCCTAAAGGAGCCTTGGCTTGTCCGCCACATTTTCGACTACTGGTCAAACTTCGTTGTGGAGTTGGCGAAACCAGCCCTAGAGCTTCAAGTGGACTACCTAGGTATATGGGAGGACCTGGCTTACAAGGTTGGCCCAATGATTTCACCGCGCGTCTTCAAAGAACTTATGGTGCCCTACTACAAACGTGTAACCAACGCCTTCAAGAAGCGCGGCGTTGACGTTGCCATAGTGGACTCTGATGGAAACATCGAGGCTTTAATACCCTACTGGCTTGAAGGCGGAGTCAACGGGTTGGTGCCCCTTGAAACCCAAGCGGGTGTGGATGCGCCGGCAATCCGGGAAAAATACGGGGATAGGGTAGTCCTCATGGGGAACATCAGTCTATGGGCTTTAAGACAAGGCTCAGAAGCCATAGACCGAGAACTTGAAAGAAAGCTAGCGGCACTTCTCCCCGGAGGAGGCTACATCATCTCACCAGACCACCACATCCCACCAGACGTAACATACAAGAACTACCTCCACTACTTAACACGGGTCTTGAAACAGCGGGGATACACTTGGAAACCATAAGCTTCCTGAGGGTTTAGGGAAAGTAACTTGGTCAACCCTAAAGCTTTGAGGTTTTAGGGTTGCCTTTGACTTCGTCCCTCCTTCTCCAAGATACGGATGTACAGTTCCTGGAGTATCTTCACGTTCTCAGCCCACTTCGACTTGCGTCTACTATCGACAGGTATCCCTATACGCCTAGCTCTGGAAACCGATAACCCAGCATCATGTATTTCGTGAAGGCTGAAACCCTTCCCAGCTTTAAACCTCTTCTTCGAAGGTGACATAACGAGGGGTGAAACCCTTCTCTTCACCAACAAGCCACCCAACCCAATGTCCTCTATGTTTTCACTAAACCAGTAATTAAATACGGGGTTGACTCTAATCGGCATATATGCTGCGTAGTTCCTTTATCGTCTTAAGGTAAGGTTCCCAACGGAAAAAAGAGGGGATTAGGGTGCGAGTTCAATCAGGGTTTCAGTACTTTTTATCCCAGGTACCGCGTTAATCCTAGCGGCAACACTGGCAATGTTTGCCGCTAATGGGGCCTCGATGAAGGCAACAAGGTCGTAACGCCCCCAGACGAAAACTGCCCTCCTCACACCGTCGATTTTCCTCACGCTCTCCAAAACCCGCCGAGCCCGACCACCTTTAATCCGCGTTAGAACACAGGCGTTCACATGGTTCCCCTCCTACTCCTCAAACTCTACCAAGGTTTCAACAGCCCTGGTTCCCGGTTTCCGAGCTAGTCTTAATGAGGTCTGAGCAAGCGCCTTCAAGTCCTTAGCCTCGACCTGAGCCACGATATCCCATCGACCTAGAACGGGGAAAGCCTTCTTCAAACCCCCGACCTTCTTCACACCCTCCAAAACTACTGGATGCTTCCCAGGCTCACAACAGATCAAAACGGTGGCTGTGACCATGCTCCCAGCCAGATATACTATAGTTATCCTGAGCTGAAAAGCGTTTCGTAGGGTTGATTGAGACTATGTTTGAGGAGCCCTTGACGAGGCTCATCGTCAACACATTTAAGGCTGGCTGTCGAAAACTATGGAGAAGGATGTTGTAGATGAAGCGGGGCATTGTAGCACGTGTTCAACTTGAAACCTACATCCATGCGACTGAGGATGTTGATAAGGTTGTGCAAGCCCTCAAGAACGTGATGCCCCTGGCTTATAGGAAAAAACTCGTTCCCGTGTATCGTAGGTTAAGGGGTCGTTTCGGTAACCCCATTACAGTTGCATCCCTTGACATTAAGGAGCCTGAGTTAACGGAGGGGTTCATAAGGGAAGTCGCTGAGAGGCTAAGCCAAGAAGATAAGGAAGAACTTTTAAGAAACCTTCAAAGCCACATCGGAGAAGGGGGGTCTTTCTACCTAAGGTTTGATAAACAGGAAGCCTATCTTGGAAGACTAAGGTTGGAACCCTCGGAAGCCATTTGTGCACATGTGAGGTTCAACCTTAAACCCTACGATGTGAGGGAAGTGGTTGACAGAGTAAAGGCTTTCTGCAGCGAAGTGGGGCTTATCCAGTGAAGCGATTCTACGCAGACCTACACATTCTTCTATCCAAGTTGAACGTTGAGGCTGTAACCTCAACCTTAAAGCATTTAGGCTTCCAAACCATAGGCTTCACGGTTCAAGCTCCCACGGTGGAAGATGAGGTAGCCGGGATCACAGACCACCTTCGCAAAAGTGGGTTAGGATACATCAGACGGATAGATTTGAAGCCTTATGAGGGTAAACATTTCCAAATCGAGGTTATAAGAGCCCGCCATGATTACGACTTGTTAGCCGCGGCTTGTGAATCTAAGCACGACCTCCGCGCATCTTTAAGAAGCGGAGTTGATGTGGTATTCATCAACATGCGGAGCAGATTTACAGGTGTTGGTGAAGCCGATTTCAAGCTTATGGCTGACGCCGGGAAGGTATTCGAGGTAAACCTTAGACCTTTGACATCAAAGGAAGGACCTGAACGGGCTTATCACCTATCCCATGTTTCGAGGGAGCTCCGCTTCGCCTTAAGGTTCAAGGTTCCAGTCATCCTTTCAAGCGGAGCCGTGGATATGTATGATTTAAGGGCGCCTATTGATATGGCTTACATACTCACTATGGCTGGTTTACGGTTCAGCGACGCTTTAAAAACCGTTTCAGAAAACCCTGAGGCTTTATGGAAAACCGTAAGATCGAGGAGGCATCCAGGCTACATCATGCCAGGTGTAAGGGTTTTAGGGAGGGAGGAAGGTGATAAAACCTAAGCATCCTAAGCGAAGGTATCTCGCGATTCAAGTCATAAGTGAAACCAGCTTCAGCGGTGAGGATTTACTAAAGACGGTTCAGGGAATGCTCCTGAAGCTCTATGGGGAGTATGGGTTAAGCCGTTCGGGTTTACGCCTTTTAGAGTTTCACAGCGTCCAAGGCGAGGGCATCCTAACCTGTAACCATGACTTCATGCCGCAGATGCGTTCAACCTTAGCGGCTGTGAGGACAGTGGCTGGTAAACCCGTCATACCGCAGGTGCTCGGAGTTTCAGGTACAGTGAAGCGGCTTCGCAGAAAATTCATGGAAGGCAAACCTTAACTTACCACTCAAGTCTCCAGCTACCAGTACAGGAAGCTTCAATTGAGGTCTATATGCATCGTTGAAAATTTCCCGGTTTGGCTTCCCTTTGAGAAAAGGTTTAATAGCCACGTGGAAGCTGGTTCAAACTATCAGAGGGTAAGGCTTGGAGATCAAAGTCCTTAACGAAGACGCCAATACTTTAAGCTTTTTAGTTAAGGACATCTCGGTTCCCTTAGCGAACGCCTTAAGGAGGACCATGATCGCTGAAGTCCCAACGATGATTATAGACGACGTTGTGATTATAGAGAATACTTCGGCTATGTACGACGAGGTTTTAACCCATAGACTCGGCTTAATCCCCCTCGTCACAGACCTGGACACGTACGTGCTTCCTGAAGAATGTACGTGTCAAAGCGAGCTTGGATGTGGGAAATGCAGGGTTACCTTAACGCTGGAAGCTGAAGCTAAGGAGGAGTTAAAAAACGTGTATTCAGGGGATCTAACCCCTGACGCTTCAAACCCCATGATTCACCCTATAAGCGATAAAATTCTTGTAACGAAGTTGGCGCCAGGGCAGAGGATTAGGCTTGAAGCCTATGCGAGGCTGGGAACCGGACAGGTTCACGCGAAGTGGCAACCCGTAAGCGTCTGCGCCTACAAGTTCATGCCGCGGATACAGATAAGCCGGAAGAAATGCGACCTCTGCGGGAAATGCGTTGAAGCCTGCCCTAAGAAGGTATTTTCCCTAGAAGGGAATGAGTTGAAGGTGGTAAATCTACTGGAATGCAACCTCTGTAGAGACTGTGAGAAAGCATGTCCCATAGACGCCATAGGAATCTCCTATGACAAGTCTTCCTTCATTTTTCAACTAGAGTCTGTAGGTGGGCTCCCTAATAGAAGGGTTGTAACCGAGGCGACGAAGATATTAGAGGTAAAGGCTGAGACTTTTATAAGCAGCCTAAAGACAGCTGCTGGTGGAGAATATGAAGCGGAGAAAGAAGAACCCGGTGCTGGTTAAGACTTTAAGGGTTTTAGGGAAGACCGTTAAGACAAGCCGTTCCCGGCTTTGGAAAAACGTAGCTAAGAGGCTTGAAGCCCCTAAAAAGGCTAGGGCCAGGGTTAACCTCTCAAGGATCAACCGCTACACAGAGAAAGGAGATACCGTCGTCGTCCCGGGGAAGGTGCTCGGCGCTGGGGCTTTAGACCATAAGGTTAACGTCGCCGCCTTAGGGTTTACGAGGGAGGCTAAGAAGAGGATTGAGGCTTCTGGAGGACAATGCATATCCATCGCAACTTTGGTCGAGAAAAACCCTAGGGGATTGAAGGTTAAACTCATCGGGTGAGGAAGATGGTTGCTAAACCGGAGAGTCAGGTCATAGACGCCTCAAACCTCATCCTTGGAAGAATGGCGAGTATAGTGGCGAAAAAACTTTTGATAGGCGAGAAGGTTACCATAGTTAACGCGGAGCAGGCAGTCATCTCGGGGAGGAAGGACTTCGTAGTGGGATCCAGGAAGGAGTTTCTAAGCGTCGGTTCCCATAGGAAGGGCCCGATTCACCCGAAGAGACCTGACACCGTTGTTAAGAGAACGATTCGGGGGATGCTTCCATGGAGGCAGCCTAAAGGCAAGGAAGCCTACGGGAGGTTAAGGGTTTACACAGGTTTTCCAGAAGAGTTACGAGATGTTGTTTTAAAATCCATCCCTGAAGCCAACGCTGGGAAGCTTAGGACACGCTCAGTTACGGTAGGCGAAGTTATGAAGGAACTCGATTGGAAAACAGGTGGTAACGCGTAATGCCCGTACAGAAGAGGCTGATACTTGAAAGTGGTAAGAGGAAGACGGCGGTCGCGAGGGCTAGGCTCATCGATGGAACTGGCGCCGTGAGGATTAACAACATCCCCTTAGAGCTTATTCAACCTGAGGTGGCTAGGCTTGTAATGATGGAGCCCCTCGTCACAGCTGGGAAGGAGGTTAGGGATAAGGTTGACATCGCCGTGAGCGTGCGGGGCGGCGGCTTCATGGGTCAAGCTGACGCCGTTAAAACAGCCATCGCTAGGGCATTAGTCAAGTGGTCTAAAAGCCCAGCCCTTAAGAAGACTTTAAGAGACTATGACAGAACCATGCTTTCAGGCGACCCGAGGATGAAGGAAGCTAAGAAATTCGGAGGTCCAGGAGCGCGGACGAGGAGACAGAAAAGCTATAGGTGAAGAACATGGATAACCTGGGAGCGCTGGGGAAGCATTATTCTTAAAATGCGAGGTGCTTGGGTTGGGTGTTGTCCCTGTACGCTGCTTCACATGCGGAGCAGTTATCGGCGATAAATGGGATGAGTTTACGAAGAGAGTTAAGGAGGGACAGGACCCCGGCATGGTCCTTAACGAACTCGGAGTGAAAAGGTACTGCTGCCGGTCTATGCTCCTATCGCATGTTAACATCTTCGACGAGGTTTTGAAGTACTACAATGTTAAGGGGGAGAGGGGTTAGATGTTTTCAGGAGGGATTAGATGAGCCTACCGACCACTATAGAGGAAGTCCGTTGTAGAGTTATCCTAGACAGCCGTGGACAGCCAACGGTTGAGGTTGAGGTTGTCACCGTTGAAGGCTTCGGCGTAGCCTCAGCTCCCTCAGGGGCCAGTAAAGGACGCTTCGAAGCCTTGGCTTACCCTGTGGGCAGCGTAGAGGAAGCCTTAAAGAAGGTTAGGGGAAACGTGGCCCCAGAGCTTATTGGATTAGATTCAAGTGAGCAAGAGAACATGGACAGGCTGCTGAGGGAATTGGATGGGACGGAGAACTTCAGTAACTTGGGCGGGAACACCGCCTACGCTATATCCCTAGCCGTCGCCGAAGCCGCAGCCGCATCCCTTGGACTCCCACTGTTCCAACACTTAGCCGGATGCCTCGTCAGTGAGCTTCCATACCCTCTCGGTAACGTCCTCGGAGGCGGTAAACACGCGGGTACTGGATGCCCGGATATCCAGGAGTTCCTCGTATGCCCCCTAGGAGCCGAATCCTTCAAAGCCGCGGCTGAGGTTAACGTTAACGTGCATAGAACACTACGCGGACTCTTAGAAGACGCGGGGGTGCCCTTCTTCGGAGGTAAAGGCGATGAGGGAGCTTGGGCTCCAGCTATAGACAATGAGAAGGCCCTTGAATTCGTTGCGAAAGCGGCTGAGAAGGTTACTGAAAAAACCGGTGTGAAGGTAAACATCGGCCTCGACGTAGCCGCTTCATCCCTCTGGGATGAGAAGAAGGGTAAATACGTTTACAGGCATGGACAGTCAAAGGATACTGGTGAACAGGTTGACTACATCCTAGACAAGATTAAGTCCCATAGGCTTTTCTACGTTGAAGACGCGCTGCAGGAGGAGGACTTTGAAGGGTTCCATGAATTAACGCGGAAGGCTGGGAGATGCCTCATATGCGGAGACGACCTCTTCGTCACGAATAAGGCGAGATTAACCCGTGGCATCGGTTTGAAGGCTGGCAACGCGGTAATCATAAAGCCCAACCAAGTTGGTACAGTAACAGATGCCTACGAAGCCGTAAAGCTGGCTAGGACAAACGGTTACGTCCCAGTTTTTTCCCATAGGTCCGGGGAGACGGTGGACGTTCATCTAGCGCACTTAGCCATAGCTTTCCAATGCCCCCTTGTGAAGCTGGGTGTTCTCGGAGGCGAAAGGGTGGCTAAGGTTAACGAGTTCATCAGGGTTGAAGAGTATCTTAAGACAAGAGCTGGAATGGCTCAGCTTAAGATCTAGCAGTGAGGGGAAAACATGGAGAAAGTTGAGTCCACAGAGTCCGGGGAGGCTGCGGATGTTGAGGAGCATAAGGAAGCTGAGGTGAAGGAGGAGGGATTACTTCTACCCTTGGAAAGCCTCCTCGCCACAGGCATACAGATCGGGACTAGGGTTAAGACAACAGATATGGAACCCTACGTTTACAGGGTTAGACCAGATGGACTTTTCATCCTCGATGTGTCAAAGATCAATGAGAAGATTAAAACCGCGGCTGTTTTCCTAGCCCAGTTCAACCCAAAGGAGGTAGTTGTGGTTTCAGCGCGGCTCTACGGGAAGACCCCGGTGCAGAAGTTCTGCGAGGTAGCGGGGACAACACCCCTCATCGGTAGGTTTATGCCTGGGTTATTCACGAACCCCCTTCTCCCAACGTACATGGAGCCTAAAGTCGTCGTGGTAACAGACCCAAAGGCTGATGAGCAAGCGGTTATAGAAGCCTCCGCCATAGGCATACCCGTGGTAGCCCTCTGCGACACAGACAACATCATCTCAAAAGTAGACCTTGTAATACCAGCTAACAACAAAGGCAGGAAAGCCTTGGCAAGCGTGTTCTGGCTCCTCGCAAGGCAACTCCTCAGAGAGCGGAAGGAGATTACAGCAGACGGTGAAAT
The DNA here is from genome assembly GCA_964396445.1 of uncultured Candidatus Bathyarchaeia archaeon. Taxonomy (GTDB): domain Archaea; phylum Thermoproteota; class CALKCG01; order B24; family JAWCPE01; genus CAYNFI01. The sequence goes on along the minus strand of CAYNFI010000005.1, from coordinate 26,624 downwards.
AGCTGCGAAAATCGACGATTTTGAAACAAAGGTAGAGGGTGAGGTGGAGACCTCAACACTCACATAGTCTTAACCCACAGGGAGCTCTCTTCAATAGGCCATTAAAAACAACTAATGCTCTGAACAGAATGTAAACTTGAAACCGTGGTACCATCGCAAATGAAGTCTTTTTTCACCATGACTTTTAAACAATGCTTTATACTGCTAAAAAAGCACTCTCTGAAGTTCTTCTTTCTCGGCAGAAGGCTCATTTAAAGAGGAGTGTTTGCGGGGTAGAGGCATTATGAAACCTCTTGCTTAGGCTTGTAACGTGCAGCCCATACTCCCAACCCTATGACTGGGAGTGAGACGAGGCTCAGCCACTCCCCTAGGGGCTGTAACGGGCGATATACCGTTTCACTGACTCTTGAGACAGTAATGTAAACCGTTAATCTGTAAGACTGGGGGTTGTGTATTTTCGACGTGTACACTCCCGACTTGGGAGCCTTAATGTTGAACGTAGCGTATGTGACATTCTCCACTGACCAGACTACTGCTCCGGTAGGGTCGTTGATGGATACGCTGAAGAAGCTTTGTATAGTAACGATTTTCAGTTCTTGGTCTATGGGTGGCGCCTTCTCGGGCAGAGGCTCTAGGAGCCCGGGCAACGGCTGACCGGCTCCAATACTTCCACTCATGGTGTCGCCTTGCCCTAAGTTAATGGAAGCCACCCAAGTCCCTTGACTGCCTATGAGGGGGTTTGAGTTAACCACTGTATCGTATTTGTACTCTGTCCGGGTTGGAGATAAGGCGGCGCACCATAACCCGCTTAAAAGAACCATTGAAGCGATGGTTACTGTAACCGCTCCCACCGTGACCCGTGACACCGATATAATCCGTAGTAGTAAAAGGAGACCTAACGCGAAGAGGATGCCGAGTACTATGAGACCTCCTATGATGATGAATGTGAGAAACGAGGTTGAAGGGTAAGGAGGAACCACATCAGGTTTAAGTACTTCCACTGTCATCAAGCTGACACCTATGACGGACACATATAGGTAAGCCTCTTTCCTATTTAGATCTACTTTTTAGAACAGTTTGTCACATTAAATAACGGGAATAACGGGTTTTGAAGAATACATGCTGTCACAGAGCGAGAATGATACCCCACTTCCTACCGCATATGTGTCTCGTGGAAGTTGGGTAAAAGGGTATATTAAGGCATAAAGACTTGGTCAGGTTTTTAACGTATTATTAGCTTTCCAGATTGGAAAAGATTAATAGAAAGGAGAAGTCTGTTTTCTGAAGGTGCGCGGGGGTAGCAGAGCCAGGTCAAACTATACACGTGTAATAGGCCAGATGCGCGGGGCTCAAGATCCCGTCCCGAAGGGGTACGTGGGTTCGAATCCCACCCCCCGCACCATTCACTGCACGCCTCTGGGAGGCTTAATGTCTAACAGCGTATACTAGCCAATTCGCAGAACCAAATAAAAAAGCGTTGTGCCGAGGATAAACCTTGTAGATGATATAGATCCTTTAAGTTCGCCTCCGAGCTTGCCATCTTTTCCCTTTTAACGAAACCAACCAGTGGTTATTGATGCATAGTAGGCGCATGCACTGGTTATAAATGCTATTGATCATTTCAAGATTGACTACGGGTGATAATTGAACGGCTTCAATCCTAGACAGTCTGGATGTTGAGTAGAATGAGTAGAATAATGGATGGAAGAAAGATAGAAAGTAAAACATTTAAAAATTTCCGATTTGTTTTGAAAAAGGGTACGAAGAAAGGTACCTTATGTGTGTAGTTTTCATAAGCTTCCCCAAAATTCTTTAACAGAAATAGCTCTTCTATGTACGCTAGGATAATATAGGCTAACAGTTCGATGAACCACACACTTATAGTCTGCGATGAATTTAGAAATCCGATACCGAATGTGTTGTTTAAGATCCAAACACTCCAACTCGTTAAACCGAGGGTTGAGAGAATTATCCCAAAGTACTGAGGATGTCTAACTAACCTATAAGGACCTGAGGTGACCAATCCTCCCTTTTTCTTCATCTTTAGGTGGACTATTGAGTAAACAAGAATTATGAGGCCGATGATAAGAAATGCTTTCTCTATAACGAGGAAGGGTGTAAAGAATTCAGATAACGCTGTTGTAAGGCTTACTGGAAGATTTGTGAACACCATAATCAGATAAGCAGCGAACGGAAGGGTCATTAAACCTGTCCAAACACCCAGAGGTGGGAGTGATTGAACAAGTGGAATTAAGTATCCTACAAATCTCAATAACCACTCTCTTACTCTACTTGGTGAACCCAATTCGATCACGTTACTATCTAAACCCTAGGGTATTCTTAAGACTAGATATTAGAACATGCTGTTCGGAATTTAGAACAAAAAGATAGAAATTTCAGAGGATGTTTTCGGTTCTTACCTAGTTTAGCCTGGTTATACTACAGGTGCATAAATAAATCTACTTAGTTTCCAAAAGATTAACGTGTTCAGAAAATTCCGGGAATTTAACCTAGGTTTTTAACCTACCCCCCAAACTGTCCGAATATAAGCTAATCATGGTTCTTCGGTGAATATGATGTGATGTCTTCTATTATGTCTATCATGAAACAAAGGGTTAGAAACTTTTTAATTTCTATCAACCCACAATCTTTTTACCTTAAAAAGGTATTGTTATACTTGGTATCAAATGGATAAGATGAGCAAAATACTCGATATGATGAAGGATTACGAGCCTAGAACGTTGGAGGATAATGGGGGAGGTAATCCCCTGAAATCATAGCAATTTTGAGGTGGTTGAATGAAAAGGGAAATATCGCCGTTGGAGGAGGAGTTGACGACGCGTGCTGAGAGATATATCGAGGAAATAATCGATCAATATTCAAAGGCTAAAAAAGTGTGGGAAACGTTAAACGGTGACCCGTTTATCCGCGGTTTATGGGAGATGTCAGATTATATCGCTGTCGCTAAGATGCATTATAATGCTCATGGTGACACGCATGCAAAAGTCGTTGCAGCAAACGCCCTTAAAATCCTTGATATCCTAGTAAAAAGGGGTGTTGATGTAGACACGGTTTCCGATGGTATCGGCGACATAGACGATGCGTATTTAATAGTTTTGGCATCTGCCTTGTTACATGATATAGGTAACCAGATTAACAGGGAGAAACATAACGAGAACAGCGTGATACTCGCGATCCCAATCCTCGACAAACTCCTACCCAAGATATACGACGACGCTATGAGAGTGGCTCAGATCAGGGGTAGTATTCTCCATTGCATCTCCACGCACATGGAACAAATCCAATCATATACACTTGAGGCCAGCATTCTAAAGATTGCCGATGGTACTGATATAACGAAGGGTAGAAGTAGGTTACCTTATGACCCGGAGAGCATCAACATTCACTCCGTGTCAGCCTTTTCTATAGGTGAGGTGAATATATCTGAGGGAGATGAGAAACCCGTTAAAATCAATGTTAAGATGACAAACTCTGCGGGTGTCTTCCAGGTACAGGAAATTCTCTGTCGAAAGCTCAATGCAGGCGTTGCAACTAACTATATAGAAATCTCAGCTAGCACCGTCCCTGAGATCGTCACGGGTGAACAGAAAGGGGATGAGCGCATAGTGCATAAGGTAGTGGTTGTGGGTAGCAAGTTTGTACACATCAAGGATTAACTTTTCCAGAAATCTGGTCGGATCGAATCGCTGAAAAACAGGGTTTAGAGTGAAAGCCTTGCCAAAGGTAATTTTAGACTGTGACCCTGGCATAGATGACGCGTTAGCTATGCTATATGCGCTTAAGTCACCTCACACAACGCTACTAGGAATAACTACTGTAGCGGGCAATGTGACGGTTGATAAAGCGGCTAAGAACGCTTTGAACGTTGTGGAGATGGTGGAACGGGGTAAAGTCCCCGTTGCGAAGGGCGCTACGAAACCCCTTTATAGAGAGCATATGCATGCTGAAGCATTCCATGGAAAAGACGGCCTCGGAGACACAAACTTACCAGAAGCCAGCTTAAAACCGGAGCCGGTTCACGCATCTGACCAAATTATTTCCAGTATCATGGCCAACAAGGGAGATGTTGAATTGGTTACACTCGGTCCTCTAACAAATTTAGCTATGGTCGTCTTAAAGGAGCCGAGTATCAGGTCCCATTTACGGAAGGTGATAATCATGGGAGGAGCCATCAGGGTTCCTGGAAACGTCACGATGGCATCGGAGTACAACATTTACGCTGACCCCGAGGCTGCGAAGACCGTGTTCAATTCCGGTCTACCTATAACTCTCGTCAGTCTGGATGTAACCATGAACCATCGGAACATCTTGACTCCCAGTCATCTGAGAGCAATTGAAGATGCTAATCCAAGAATTGGAGCGTTCATTGTAAGAATCGCGCGATTTTACACCGAATCCTGTGGGAAAAACGGGCAAGAAGGTCATCTACACGATCCGCTGACCGTCGGAATAGCGTTAGATGAAGAGCTGATAACTGAGTGTGAACGTATATACGTTGATGTGGAGACTGAGGGCAGGATAACTCTCGGAAAGACCCAGGCAGATCTACGCAGAGTTCCCAGGTGTCCACCGAACCTAACCCACTGCGTTCAGATAAACTATGAAAAATTCCTTAATGATTTCGTAGACACGTTGAAGAGTTAAATAGGAGCAGAGGTTAATAAAAAAACGTATGATTTCCGTGGTAAATCATACAGGAAACCCGATGAGTTAGGAGGTAAAATAAGTGGAAGGCGATGTCAAGAAGCATGTGAAAAAAAGATACGGTGAAATAGCGAAAACTGGAAAAACTTGCTGTCCATCATGCAGCTGTGGACCTTCAACCAGAGACGTAGCCTTTCAGATAGGCTACTCTGAGGAGGATTTGAGAAGCGTCCCAGATATCTCAAACATGGGCTTAGGCTGTGGAAACCCTGTTGCATTAGCCAGTCTGAAGGTTGGTGAAACCGTGTTAGATCTAGGTTCTGGTGGTGGAATCGATGTATTCTTGGCCGCTAAAAAAGTTGGGCTTAAGGGAAAGGTAATCGGGGTTGACATGACAGGTGAAATGGTTAAAAGAGCTATGGATACTGCTTCTGAATATGGCTACGGAAACGTTGAGTTCAGGCTGGGCGAGATAGAGAATCTACCGATTGAAGACGCATCCGTTGATGTTGTAATCAGCAACTGTGTTATCAACTTGTCTCCTGATAAACCAAGAGTGTTTCGAGAAGTGTACAGAGTATTAAAACCCGGTGGGAGGATCATGATCTCTGACCTAGTTACTGAAGGAGAATTGCCAGAGGAAGTTAGGAAAAGCTTTGAAGCGTGGGCTGGCTGCATAGCAGGTGCGCTTGAGAAAAGCAAGTACTTAAGAAGTATAGCAAAGGCGGGTTTCCGAGACGTTATGATAGTTTCTGAATCCACCTATGACATAGATGTTTCTGAAAAAATAAGAGGGAAGATAACGAGCGTCCAAGTCGAAGGCTATAAACTCTAAGAAAAAATGTACATAAACATTTTTGAATAATTATGGGGAAGAAGGATCGGGTATTGAAAGGATTGTAGATAAGGTGTTCTACGCGTTCCCGTAGATCAGTTTGCTGAATTCCTCTATAGCCTCGTTGGCAATCCATATGTTTTCAGGTGGTACGTCGCCTTGTATGGCGTGGTTTGATGCTACGACATGCCCCGGTGCTAACCCGTATAGAACCCTTTTAACCCATTCTCTAATCTGATCTGGTGGATAACGGATCAGAACTACTTGTGTATCAATGCCTCCCCAGAAGGTCATGATGTCTCCGTAATCTCGATGAAGCCTCTCAGGTTCCATGTGGAATGTGTATGGCGTGATCTGTTGCCCTATCATATCCAACCCAGCCTTAGCTAGGTCTTTTATGTATAGGTGCATTGAGCCACAGGCGTGAGCGTACGTCCGCGCACTCGTGTACTTACGTATCAGTGCGAAGCCCTTCTTAACATAGGGTATGACGAACTCTCGGAGGTCCTCTAGCGAGATCATGGGTCCACGCTGAGTGCCTAAGTCTCCAGGAGTCATGTTGACTCTGTCGATGTAATCCCCAACCTGGTTCAGGTATATATGCGCCAGATCCTCGCTGGTCTGCCACATTCTACCCGCGAAGGCATGGTAAAACTCCGGGTTCTTCTTCATATCCATAAGCCATTGGCTAAAACCGCGGATACGATAATGCTGTTCAGCCGTGTATCCTACCACGCCGCCTGTTATCGCGTAGTCCGTTCCTACATGCAGTCTCTTCGCAACCTTGCCTGCTTCAACCGCCTTCTCCTCCAAAACCTCTCGTAACACACTTTTTTCGGTTTGAGGCCAGTAAGGGTATTCTTCTAAGTCCTTTAACGTCCTCAACTTCGATGCGGGTTGTTCACTCTCAGGCGCCAACATCATACGCTGAACACCCTGCCTACTTATGCCGTAAGCGGGTTTCCATAGCACGCCGAAGCCCGTCTGAAGATATCCATTAGGAAGTCGGTTCCAGTTCTCTGGATCGCCGAGTATACCAAAAGACTGGGATGGGATATACCTGAAGTCGCAGTTGAATTTCCTCAATATACGTTCATCAACGTATGTGTAGCCCCATATCACGTCTGGGTTGGGGTCTGCATAGTCGGGGACACCCACGTGTTCAGCTATGGCTTTCAACCCGTATGGTTCTTGGTCTAAAGGTGAGGTTGAACCAGTTCCTCCGATGAATTCCTTGCAGACCCGATCCGGCCACTGAGGAGGATGCGACGATACTTTATACCATCTTTCCCTAGGCGTCATCATTCAACATCTCCCACCCGGTAAACGTCGTGTTCTTCACTGGAAGGTTATAAAAGTATGTTGCTCAGTATCAGCAGCGCGCATCCTACCACCAGTAGCGACCAAACAGTTTTGTTCCAAGTGTATATTTTTCTACCGTCCCATGCGAATCCCCCTGAAGCCTTAATTGGTAGGAGGTTGAAGATGGTTAGAATGAGGCTTGTCTGATACCCTATCAATATCAGCATACTGAACAAGCCGTTTCCGCCGACCATCTGAAAGGCCCAGAGCGTGTACGCGAGGGAAAGGCTCAGCATTGGACCTGCAGCGTAGGTCCACCCTATCTCCTTAGATCCAGGGTTATAACGCCAGTCCACCCGCTTGATGTAGGTTGAGCCATAGGCTGGGTAGAAACCGGCAAAAAACAAAGTTAGTAAAAAACTGAAGAGTAACCCAGAGTCCCAAACCTTGAAGGTGGTTTCCAAACCAAAACGTCTTGCAGCGAGCTTATGTCCGAACTCGTGTACGAAGACACTTAGACCTACAGCTGCGAAGAGTGATGGAACAATGGGGAGGAAGACGTCTAATCCCATAGTAAGTATCCGGATAGGCGCGCACCATAATAGGGCTGAACCGAGCCAAGCAGCGAGATAATACCAAGCTTCTCCACCCTCTTTCACGTTCTCCATCTCCACCTTCATCTCCACACCCTCCTTTTTCAGGAAAAATGTGCCCGCCCCAACGATGTAGAATTCCGTAAACCATAAACGGATGAAGTTCACGCCGAAGTCCTTTAACTGCGACCGTAATCCGTAGGGTGTAAAGCCCCTGTGGATGAACATGTTCCAAGATGGAGAGTTATACCTGTCAGCAGTGGCGTAGAAGGCTTCACATCCCCTTTCACTAAACCATGCAAGTGCGGAGTCTAAGAGGGATTTCCCGATGCCCTTTCCGCGGAGGTCCTTATCCGTGACTATGGCGTCGATGAGGCCGACCTTTTTCTCCTCGATAATTACGATTCTTAGAGAGACGCTTCCAACAACCCTACCATCCAATAAAGCTACTAAGTTCGTGCCTCGTTGCTCACGCCTGCATTTGAGGGCGTCTTTGAAAGCTAAAAGGAAGAATAACTCGTCGATTGGACCTAGACTCTTTTGATAAAGCTCTCTAACCTCTTTCTCCTCGTTAGGTAGAATTTCACGGATAGAGACCGTAGCTTTCAACCCGATTCCTACAGACTTCAATCGAACGCCTATACCATATATAATTTCTCATCCGAGGTTCTGCGATGTATCTATTTCGTTTTTTAAGCACCCGCTACCTGCCTCAAAGAGAGTTAATGATCAGCGTTGAACCCACCTAGTTCGACACATATGCTCCTTCGATGAATCACATCGTGTACTGAGTACTCGCAAGTTTTATTAAGAATCAGTTTGAAGTCTTTCATTGGAGGTGAAGTTATGCCACCACATTGTGATACCATTGATGGACCTGTTGTAAGGGCTGCGAAGAGGGCTTTGGCAACCGGGACCATTAACCTCATACTTCCTTGGGTGCCGAAGAAGGCTGAAGGTGAACTGAAGAAGGCTTTTGAAAAAACTCTTAAGGTAAGGAAAGAAGGCGGGGAGGCTTTAGAACTCGCGGACTACTGGTTCTACGAAACTGCTGTGCGTTTACATAGAGAAGGTGAAGGAGCGCCTTATACGGGGCTGAAACCCGCGGGACTCGACTGGGGACCTGTGGTGCCGAAGGCGGAAAAAGCCGTTGAGGAGGGAAACCCGAAGGAAGTTATACACTTCCTAACACATGCTGTTGAGGAGGAACTACATGAAAGATTCAAACAAGCCATGGCGAAGAAGAAATACGATGTAAACGATGTGGACGCTGCGAGGGAATACGTGCGAGCAATGCTCGGCTTCGTCCTGTACTCGCATCACCTGTACTCGAATGTGAAAGGCGGCGTTGAACACGGAGAAGAAGGAAGAGGCGGACACGAGCATTAGCTTTACTTAAAAATACCGTGGGAACACCAAGATGACGAAGCATGCCACTGAAACTCGCGGTATAAAAATCGCCTTAACAGGTTACTTAACACTAGTCTTTTAGGCGTCCGCGATCTGAGGGCTGAGTACGTGGGACCAGACCTTGTTCACACAGGTTTTCACATCGAAGTGGCAAGGGGTACACCGATAGAGGAAGCCGCTAAAATAGCGCATGAGGTTGAAGAGAGGATTAGCCGAGAGACAGGATGCCGGCATTGTGTAATCCATATCGACCCAGAAAATAATCAACGCAGGCAAAATGCATGGAGGTGAGAACGTGTTTGTGAATATAGTCCAGTTTACACGGGTTAAGGAGGGGAAAGACGACGGGTTCAGGAAATGGTTTGAATGGTCGAACACGGTGTATGAGAAATTCGACGGGTTCATTTCGAGGCGACTGCTGAAACCGGTGAGGGGAAACTATATCGCGATCGTGGAGCATGAAAGCGAAGAGACTTTCATAGCTATGCACCTTAGCAAGGAACGTGGGAAAGCCTGGAAGAAAGTGGAGTCCCTGCTAGATGGTTCCCCTAAACCCAGCTTCTACAAAGTGATGATGACCCCAGAGAAGAAAAATGTGTAAATTTGTTAGAAAGCTCGCTGGATTCAGTCTTTCCAGTCTAGAAGTCTTTTCTCTCCCTCAATCTTTTTCAAGTCGGTGATATCCTGAGTTACTTCCATCGTTCCCAAGTATTTTCCGTCTTTATCCCGTACCGCAAAGTACCGGATAAGGATTAGCCGGTCCTTCATCTGGATCCAGAAATCAGCAACATCTTTTCTACCAGCCTTAAAGGACTCTACGATTCTGTTGACTACGTGAACGCTTTTCTGCGGATGGCAAAGCTGCACCTTTCTACCGATAACGGCTTTTGTCCTGATGAAAATCCTCTTCTCAGCGTTACTGAAGTACTTAACACTGTCCTCCTTATCGACGAAGGTGACATCTACGGGAAGGGTGTTCAGCAACGCTTCAACCTCATCCTTAACCAGTGTTCCAGTTTCAAACTGCAACACACCTTCCAGCGCTGGGGCAGCCTCAATCTTCCTTTTTTCACGCTCGCCGCACCCTGGCGCCGCAGTTGCATGTTCGGGTGTGAAGCAGCAGTACCCGATTTCATCAAATTCTCTTCTAACGCTTACCCACTCTTGCTCCGTAACCAGCTGCAACGCCGCGGGTAGAAGAATGTTATTTTCTTTAAGGACATGGCTTGAAAGTAGATTGTTCAAAGACGTAGCGGTTTCGGTGAGTTGCCTCTTGAAGTCTGGAAAGCTCATATACTTGAAATTCTCAACGAGGCTGTGAAGCTTCTTCTTTTTCTCCCTCAGCTGGTTGTGTTCCATCCACATTATCGCCGGTGGCTCACTGACTCCGTGTTTCTCAAGGACGGGGAAAAGCACGTTTTCCTCCCGTACATAATGCTTCTCCGCTTCTAGGAGATGCTCAGATAAGTGCCTTAGATGTGCTACTTCCTCGGTGACACGACCCGCATCCTCGGCTTGCTGAACACGTTCCACGATGGTCTTGAGTTTTTCCAGGAATTGCAGTAGAATCTTATGCTCCTCCATAAGGATGCTGACTGGGTTTCCAGGTGGAGTCTCCGTTTTCTCTTTCTCCAGCTGTTCGCTGAAAACTGCGAGGTGTACATCGCATAACCTTCTGATCTCCTCCCTGGGCAACCCTTCCCCTATAAGCTCCTGCTCGATCTCAGCGATCTCAATTGGAGTCAATCCACTCAAAGCCTGTCTGAACTTTTCCTTAACTTCCTGCGGGGTCACTCCAGCCTGCAGTTGCCTAATCATCTCCTTGAGAACCCGCTTCCTATTCCCCTTAAGATCATTCATAACCCGTACCTCACCACTAAGACCACCCTTAACCCACATATCCGTTAATAAAAACTTGTTGTTAATGCATGGGAAGGGTTGAAGTGTTGTGAAAGAAGTGCAGTTTGTAAACCAGGTCTATCCCGTCAGGAAATCACGGTTTCGCGGTGATCATGTAATGGTGCGGTCCAGCTTCTTTCACGGTTTCAATCCTGAAACCCGCTTCCTCTATCAAACGTCCCGCCTCCTCAGCGCTGAACCTTTTCCACAACGGAGGACCGAAAATCTTATCCGTTAACCCAATGTGTTCTTTTTTCCAATCTAAGTTAACGAGATGCCCATTATGTTTGAGCATCCTCTTAGCGTTCATTAAAACCATAGCTGGGTCTTTGAAGTCATGTAGAACCGAGCTGAAGAATATGATGTCAGCACACGCCTCGCATAAGAGAGCCGCTTCAGCTTCTCCAACTTTTAAATCTAGGTTTCTTAAACCTTCCCTCGCAGCTTCCTCCTTCAACCTATCTATAACCTCACGGTCTATATCTAAGCCGTAGACTTTCCCCTCCTCACCCACAAGCCTCGCGGCTGGAAGGACGAAGAAACCATCCCCGCAACCAATATCCATGAATGTGAGACCGAGTCTCAAACCTATGTCTAGAAGTATGGCTTCTGGCTTCAGCCACCTCCTCCTAATCCTTTTAACGTGAAAGAATTCGTGGGTACTTATGGAAAACCTACCCCAACGATTTCCTCCTTAATCAGCCTGCCACAATCGGTTACTCGTATCTGAGGGCGACTATGGGCGGTACTTTGGAGGCTCTGTAGGCGGGGATCAGCCCACCAAAGGTTCCTACGGATATGGCCATTACCAGGGATCTTAGGAGGAGGTCTAGGCTTATCGCCGGTTGGGCTGTAATTGTAATACCCATCCCACTGATACCGAATGAGCCGGATGAAGAGAGGATATAGGCTCCAGTCATTCCCAGAGCCACTCCGACAGTTCCGCCGATGATGCTCATCACCACCCCCTCTGTGAGTATAAGTACGAGTATGTTTCTGCTTGAAAAACCGAGGGCCTTCAAAACGCCGATTTCCTTGGTTCTTTCTATGATTGAGGTGAACATAGTCGCCATGGTTCCGGTGATGGCGACGGCGAAAGCGGATATTGAAAGCGAGAACAAGAGGAAGTTTAAGGTTTCCACAACGGAGCTTATGGCTTTAGCTATCTGCTGGAAAGCGATGACCTGTACAAGGTCCTTATACTTATCCTTGATCTGGCTTGTAACTGCGTCAACGTAGGATGTGTCCTTTGTTATTACGAATAAACCTGTGTACTGCGTCAGCCCTAGGACGCCTCTCCCAGCGTTAAGGGATAGGAATATCGTGGAGTCTGGGTTCACTACGAGGGCGCTGCCGTATTTCTTAAGTGACCCACTGATCCTCAGCGCAACAGTTTTGTACTCCAGCTTATCATTCTGTAAGACCGGAAGCTTCACCGTGATGGCGTCTCCTATCTCATACAGTTTCGTCCCATCCTTGGTATACACGATCTCATAGCCTACAACCCCCGATGTCGTCGCTGCCTTCTGCGGGAACGTACCGTCCTCAAACTCGAGGCTTGCCATGGTTTTAAAGAGCACATCTAACTCCGTCGCGTATAGGACAACACCACGATTCACGCCGTCAGCTCTTCTAAACACACCTTCTTTCGAATAGAAGGGCACGGCATGAGTGACGCCTGTAATCCCTTTAACACTGGAGATCATGGTCTCAGTCACCGTGTATCCCCTCTGCGGAAACACGACGATCATGTTTTCTCCGAGGGAAGCCAGCTGCGCGAGAATCGTCTGCGAGTATCCTTGAGTTGTCCCAATGATGGTCACCATAGACGCTGGACCTATGGCTATCCCGATAATCGTCAGGACGGCTCGAATCTTCTTCTCAGATAGAACACTGAAGGCGAAGCGGAGAATATCCAAGGGCTTGATCATAAGCGCTCATCCTTGGACCCTATGCTTCGTCTTTTGATACATTCTGTAGATGATGTAACCGCTACCAGCCAAGAAGAACGCCATTATGATCAAAGCGATTTTGTAAACGTCTGTTAAATCAAGCCATGTAGGCTGAGGCGGGGGCTGCGCAGGCTTCTCGGCTACGATGATGTCGATTGGGAATGTTAGTGTCACGGGTGCGTTGAACACATCCCTATAGCTTACGATAAGGTATACGGTTTTATTGCCTGTTACATCTCTTAAAGCCGCGGTTAGGCTAACGGGAACTTGGGCGCCGATATCCACGTCTCCTACATACGTGTAGTTACCGAGACCGGGTTTCAGTATAGCACCGTCTAGAAACGCCTCAACGTGCCGTGCCTTGTAGGTGCCGAGGTTTAGCAGGGTTGTGGAAACGGTTATCGACCCACCTGAGTACGGCGTCTCAGGCGAGGTCGTTGTATCCAGTAGCCTAAGCTCAACGATCCCTTCGACAAAGATTATCGCGGTCTGGTTTAATGGGTGTCTGTAACCTAGCGCGTCTGTGAAGCTTATGGAAACTAAGATTGGCAGGGAACCTGTGTACGGCGTTTGTAGATTGACTGAAGCCAACCAGGTTAGGTTACTTTCTTGTTGAGGCCCGATGTCAGGCAGGTATTTGAATGAGGAGGATACGGATACCCCCTGCGGTGCGCCTACGATAGCGACGTACACATCTCTGATAGAAGCGGTTCCAACATTCTTTATGAAGAGTTCTATGATAGACGTCCTCGACCCGATTAAAAGCCTAGACTTCCCCTCTGTGACCTCAACTGACAGTGTTGAGCCTGGAAGCCAGTAAAACGCCTTCAAGCCAGCTCTCTGTATGGAACCCCACTGATCTATGAAACTAAACTCTAGATCCAGGTTGTAGTATCCTACTGTCGTCTCGTTGCCGATGTTCACCTGAATCGACAACGCGAGTATATCCCCTTTCCCCACCTGCGTCTGCGTCACCGGCGCCGCCTGACCTGTAGGTAAGCCTTGCCCCGTAAGCATGCTGATGATGTCTTGAACCTGCGTCGTAGACGTGAAGGTTACTGGTGTAACATTAACTGTCTCCATGCCTGTAAGGGTTGCGGTGAAGCCCTGAGGTAAACGTACGGTCGCGTATACTCCCCGCATTTGAGGAACCTCATTGTTTCTAACGATGATAAGCAGCGTTGCTCCAGCATTTCCTGGGCCGGGGCTGTAACTCAGCCAGTTAGAGTATACAGGCTCAAACCCGCCTAGGCTGTTTACATTGACAGTGACCTCGTTCTCCTCTGATACCCTCAGATTGTCTCCCCCACTGAGAAGCGTGTATTCCACCGCGAGTCTCCCCGTGTAATTTCGCGGAGCAACCTCGGAGCCTATGTTAGCTCTGAATGAAAGCGTTGCTGTCTGCCATGAAGCTATGGGCCCGGGAACATAAGTCATAAGCCCATTTAAGCCTCCCTCGGAGAAGCCTTCAGGAAGCAGGAGTCTCGTGGAGACGCCTGCGATCGAGTATGGGGCTTCATTCGCGATGATTAGGGTGAAGACTGCGTCTTTACAGCCGGGATAGGCTGGTGAACCATTCTCCCAACCACTGCTCACCACCTTGACGTAGGGTGCTTGAACAGGGGGTTTAAACACCTGAAGCTGAACTGTGAGACTGTGTTCCCTGTAGAGAAACGCGCCGTAGACTTCGATGAAGTAGCTCTGAGTTACTGAGAAACTATAGTTACCCGGGGTTGTGGAGGGTTTCACGTTTGCGTATAATGTGGTGGAAGAGAAGCTTCCTGAGGCCAGTGTAGCCGCTAACTGCGTTTGATTAACTACACCCTCGAAGCCATTCCCGAAGGTAACTCGTATGTAGGCGCCTTGCACACCGTAGATCCCGTTATTCACAAACTCCAAGGTGAGGGGTGAAAACCTTGAACCGGGGTATATTGGTGTGGGGTTTCCAGGTCTACCCCAGTACGCGTTTACTAACCTAACCGGTGAGTCGAATCTATTCGGGTCTTCAACCGTGAACGGGGTTTGAATGGATGTTGAGACGACGTTGTTACCGGATGAGGGGTTGGCGTTGAACGTTAAGGTTAAAGGCGAAGCGTATTGCCCGGTTGTAACATTCTGGCTTATGTTCAAATAGAACGTTACGGTAAGCGATGCGGCGGGAGCGATCGGTCCAGTACCGTAGCTTGCACCGATAAGCTTGAAGCCTTGGGGGAGTTGAATGGAAGCTGCTAAGCCTGAAAGCGTGTCCTCACCCCTGTTGATGAGCGTAATCGATAACGCTAGGTTTGTCGCACCGGGGATCGCTACGGCGGGCTGCCCGTTAAAGGTCCACGCTACGCTTCCTAAGTCTATGTACAATGAGGCCCCACTTACGATAAGGGGCAACGTTAAACTCTGGCTTAACATGAGTTGCGTGCTATCCCTTAAACCAACAGAGTAGATTGTGGCTTCTGAGTAGTAAATGCCTGGGTTAACGCTGGAGCTGATGTAGATAGGTCCAATCGTTAACGTGGCGAACGCCCCGTAATTTATGCTTGCACCAGATGTAGCGTTAACAACAGGGTTCCCGTAAGGGTCTGTGAACCCGTTTGGTAAACGTAGAACTGATAAAATGTCGCTTACAACGTAGTCACCGAGGTTTTGAACCTCCACGGTTAACCATACTTTTCTAGCCCCCGGGTAGGTTTTATCGAAGTCCTGCCAGGAAACGCTGACAAGCTTTAAACCCGGGGAGGGCATTCCGGAAACGCTGACCGTTACCGGTATAGTGTACGTTGACACATCAACGGCGTTTCCGTACCCGTTAAACGTGCAGTTGAGTTGCAGCGAGGTGCTGTAGCTACCTGAACCCGTTGTTACCGGTATGGAAATCCCGGTGAATACCAGTGTGAAGGTATCTCCTTTGCCAACGTTGTTCACGCCGCTTAAAACCTTTGAAGGAGTGAACGGGTTTCCGAGGTCTATCCTCGCGTCAATCCCGTCAACGGCGTCTTCTCCTAGATTTCTCTGAACGATGTTTAGGTTTAAGTTACGGGACCCTGAGGACGCGCTTACAGCGGCGCCTCCGCTGGTGGTCCAGTAAACATCCACTGTTTGGAAACTGTAGTCTGGGAAATCGCTTATGGTAAAGGATATGGTGAGGCTTTCGCCACCTTCCCCTCCGAGGGAGTTGTATGATACGAGGGTGTTGCAGCTGTATTCGCCTGGAAGCGTGGTGTTCTGCACATTAAGCCAGAAATCCAGTTGAAACGTTTCCCCAGCCTTCACATAGTAGCTTACCGTATCATTGTGCTGCGTGTAACCCGTGGCGTTAGCGTAGCTTTTCCCATCGTAGCTCGAAACTCCGGCGGGTAGGTAGATCGTGGCAGAAACGCTTAGAAGGTCGTTTCCAAGGTCGTTTCTGATGGAGACGATAAGCCTAGCGTCTGAGCTACCTGGATACGCTTTCTGCGGGTTCGTCGAGGAGCCCCAGTAAGAGTTTATGAAGGTGAAGTTTCCCTGTGCCTGAGCGATGGGACCAGAAGCGAGAGCTGAGATCTGGATCAATATAAGGAATAATAAGCATAGAACACGTTTCTCAGTTCTTGATTTCATATCTCAACGCTTTCTCCTTTTCCATACATCCCAAGATTTATACCTATAAACCTTTTTTCACTTACCGACCCTGTGTTTCCTCACCTGTAATCCTTCCATCTTTAATATACAGTATCCTTCTTGAAGCCGACGCGACCTCCGGGTTGTGAGTAACCATGATTATGGTCTTCCCCGCAGCGTTTAATCCTAGAAAAGTATGGATTATTGATTTCGCTGAAGCGCTGTCGAGGTTGCCCGTGGGCTCATCAGCTAAGATGATCTGGGGGTCTCCAACGATCGCCCTGGTTATGGCAACCCTCTGCTGCTCACCTCCGGAAAGCTGGCTGGGTCTCTTATTCAGCCACGACTTATCGCCCGCGGCTAACTCAAGCGCCTTCTGAGCCATTCCAAACCTTTGATCCCGAGGTATTCCACGGAGTACTAGGGGGATCTCTATGTTTTCAAGCACACTCATCCTGTTGATTAGGTTGTACTGTTGAAAGACGAAACCGAGCTTCTCGTTCCTAAGCCTCGAAAGCTCCGCGTCGTCAAGCCTAGCTGTATCCACATCGTCAACGATCACCCTGCCACTTGTAGGCTTATCGAGTAAACCCATCATATTCATCAGAGTTGTTTTACCGTGACCTGAGGGACCCATGATCGCCAGTAACTCACGGTCGTAGACTTCTAAACTGACGTCTCTTAACGCCCAAAACTCCTTTCCCCCAGCGATCGTATAAACCTTCGATACTTTCTCCAACGCCACCAATCTTTTACCATTCATGGGCAGTCGCATCCAAAAACGGCGTTGTTCATATGTACCCTAGGCTTTTAAGCTCTAGGAGCACGGTATGGAGTTCACGCTTAGATGGGCTTGATTTTCCAAGGCTCCGCGCCTTACTTAGGCTCGTAAACGGTTTCTCCAAAGTATGTGCTGTATCGTGCCTGTTCCTCGTAGGGTGCAGGTCCAAACTCCTGTTGTAGGATGGTTAAAGCGGCTTGAGGCGGGATTATTCCTCTCTCCGTGATGATGAGGTCGATGTAGTCCGGCGGGGTAACGTCGAAGGATGGGTTTCTAACCTCAACGTTCTTCCACTTTGAAACGATTTCTAGGGGTATAACCTCCTCCAGAGGCCTCTCCTCGATCTTCACAAGTTCCCCTATGATGGTTTCCGGGCTGAACTTGTATGTTTCGGCGGCTACGAAGAAGAGGGTTCTGGCTTCATGCGCCGCCAGGGCTACCATTGAAGTCCCTATTTTATTCACGACGGCGCCGTTAGCTGCCACAGCGTCAGCTCCTACGATGACTTTGTCAACTTTCTTCATGAAGTGCCTCGCTGCTCCATCGACGATAAACGTCACGGGGATACCTGCATCCTGCAGGATCTCAGCCACGATCCTGCCCTGCATGAGGGGGCGTGTCTCTGTAACGTAGACTTGGATGCGTTTTCCCTGTTCCTCAGCCTTCTTCAGGATCTCCATCACAGCGGTGCTGTGACAATGAGTCAGTATGATGTCCCCGTCACTTACTCTTCTAGCCCCGATTTCAGCGATCCTCATAGATGCCTGCTCAACGTTTTCAAGAAAATCCTTGCACGCTTTTTCAGTGATTCCCTTTACTTCTTCAAGGTTTAATCCCTGTTTCTGGGCTTGGAGAATCCTGTACATCACGTATCGGATTCCGTTAGGCAGGGAGACGGCTGTGGGTCTTGTCGATAGGAGACTCTTTGAGACAAAGTCCATTTCACCCACGAACGCCTCGATGTCTTTCACTTCACTCCTCTCAGCTGTCAGCCTTAGGCATTCAACGGCTGTCTTAGCGATCAATCTAGCACCCCGGATCTCCATACTCTTAATACCATTCATAGCAGTCTTAACCTCAGGTAGAAGTTGCATGGGAAGACACCTAACCTAAAGCCGTTTCATCCTTTTTCCACACGAGGTTTAATAAAGGTTTACCCGCTGCAGCCGGGTCGGAACCATACTAAACTCCTAAATACATCCGTTTCATAAATTTTTAAAAGTGTTCAGGTAATGGGTTTGCGGTCGGAGACCTCTGGTATGCTCGGCGCCCTACGGCTGATGAGACCTGTAAATTGTTTAATGATGGGCGTCGCCGTGCTCGTAGGAGCGCTTATAGCAAGCCGTGGAGCCCTCATAGACACCGCCGCAATCACATTGTCTTTAGGTTTTGTCACGGGCTTCGCCTTGACAGCGGCTTCTATGGTCCTCAACGACTATGTCGACAGGGAAATAGACGCTGTTAACGCGCCTAAGAGACCTATCCCAAGCGGCGTGGTAAGCCCAAGCGGAGCTTTGGCTCTGAGCTTCACCCTTAGCCTAGCGGGGTTCATCGCAGCCTTCTTCACAGGCATGTTAAGCCTTCTCACAGCTTTGTTCGCATGGGTACTCTTCACCGCGTACACGGTTTTTGGAAAACACACTGGTTTCTTCGGTAACATCCTCGTCAGCGGCTGTGTTTCCACACCGTTCTTCTACGGCGCAGTCTTACTGGGGCAAGTCCAGGAGCTGAACGTCATCCTCTACGCGGCTATGGCGTTTCTCTCCAACATGGGTAGGGAGGTTACGAAGGGTATAGCCGATGTCCTAGGAGACCGCGGTTATGGTGTTAGAACGGTTGCTGTTGTCTATGGGGAGAAAACAGCGGCGGCGGTTTCAACGGGCTTCTACTCCGCAGCTGTTGTATTAAGCCTTCTCCCATGGTTTCTCCGATTTGCTTCACCGTTTTACCTCCTAGTCGTAGCCTTAGCGGATGCAGGCTTCATAGCTTCATCGCTTTCCTTAATCCGTAAGCCTACAAGGGAAAACTCCCTTAAGGTGAAAAAACAGGTACTCTTCTGGATGTTGCTGAGCTTAATCGCCTTCATCATAGGCTCCATTAGCTAGCCTAGCAGGGATAATTAAGGCGTATTATAGGTTGAGCAACGCCTAATCTTTAATAGATGGGTTAGCTCAGTCCAACATTTGTAAGGGTTGAAAAAGTTTATTTCCAGCACAGGTTTATAGCCTACACCATGAGGGCTGTAGAGTTCAGGGATTTCCTGAAGCAATCCGCTAAATATTTCAACCCTGAGGAAGGTTTCCGTTTTGGAAACCCTGATGTGGAGGTTAACGGGATTATGGTTTCATGGATGGCTACGGCTGAAGCCATCGAGAAGGCTGCTGAGGAAGGATGTAACTTCATGATTGTCCATGAAGACCTCTTCTATCCCTTTGACTTCCAGAGGGACGCCCATTTTGAGACGTGTTTCACATGGAGCGTCAACTGTAAGAGGGTGAAAATGCTTTCCGAACATGACATAACGGTTTTTAGAGCTCATGGAGCCCTTGACAGGCTATGTGTTCTAGACATGTTCGCTGAAGCCTTAGGTTTACCCGAGCCATCCGTGAATCAGGAATACGTTAGGGTCTATGACCTACCTGGAACGACGGCGGGGGAATTGGCTTTAGAGGTTAAGATGCGGCTTGGTTTAGAAGCTGTGAGATTCGTAGGTAAACCAGACCACGCGGTGAAAAGGGTTGGGCTGCCATGGGGTGGAATGGCCTTAACCCTCAACGTGGGTTTCATAGAGACCCTTCTCAGCCATAACCCAGACGCGTTGATCGCTGGTGAAACAGATGAGTACTCTGAGTTCTACGTGTTAGATGCGGGTGTAGACGTGATCGAGGTGGGACACAGCGTAAGCGAGAACATAGGGCTTAGAAGGTTCTCTGAGGACTTGAAACACCAGTATCCCGGTACCAAAGTGGTGTTCTTTGAATGTAAAAAGCCTTGGACTTCCCTCTAAGAACACGTTGAGCCAATAGACAGTACCTGGAAGCACTTGAGAGAAGTGTAGTAATAGACAAGGTTTAATTGAGTTCCCAACGAGTTGGATGCTAGCTCAGTTAAACCAAGTTAATGGTACGTTCTTAGACTTTACGGGAAATCCTTATGAAAAACACTTTTACGTTTAAGCTGTTGGATACCCGGAGATCGATCATGTTTCTCACGCGGTAAGGAGAGCGGGGTTCTCATCCAAACCGATGAGCATGGCTTACTACAAGGTTTGCTGAGGACGCACCCGCTCTTGGAACGGCAACTCCATCGGATTCCATCGAATGCTTTAAAAAGGACATGCCTTGTTTTCGGAGGGGATTTCAATGCCAGCTGAGGGCACGGCTGTTCAATCCAAGGACCGGAGGGGTGGTCTACGGGCCCTTCTGGACATCGTTGGAAGACAGTCGCGGAACTTCCACGTGATGCTACGCTGGCATGTAGCCGGAGGCCTTATCGGTGGGCTGGCTGGAAGCTACTTGGGTATGTATCCCTACGACCTAGGCGCATCCGTAGCCGAGGTTGGTTACTTAACGAGTGTAAATGCCCTAAGCGCCTGCGTTCCAGCCCTCATCGGTGGAGCTCTAGCCCAGAAGTATGGGAGGAAGAGGCTTGTACTCTACATATGGCCGTTTTACATCGCCTTCTACGTTCTCACAGCGACGGCCACGAGCTGGCTTTACCTTATACCGGCTTACCTAGTCTACTCGGTGGCTTACGCCGGCGACCCCGCTCTAGGCGCCCTTTACGCCGACTCACTTGATGAGGAAACGAGGGCTGAAGCCGTCTCCCTCGACTCAACCCTTTCAGGAATCCTCGCCCTCACCATGCCTCCAATAGGGGCATTCATCGTCGAGTACTTAGGAGGCATAAGAAACCCTGATTCCCTGAGGATTTTCTACGGGTTTTACGTCGTCTTCCACGTCCTGACAATGGTATATTTCTGGAGGTGGCTTCAAGACGATGAGCGCTACGAGGAGAAAGAGAGCGTCCGCGAAGCCCTTAGAAGCATCAACGGGCTTTTCACAGAGGGTAAGGTACGACGCTACTTAGCCTTTACAATTATTTCTTCCCTTTCCGCTGGTCTTTCAGCCCCTTTCGTCACCATCTACATCTTCTCCGAAGTTGGGGTGCACCCAACCTTCGTAGGGCTTATGGCAGCCGTCTCAACTGGAATCACTTACCTAGCACTTAACCTCGGTGCTTGGTGGTCTGACAGGACTGGGCGGAAGGCTCCAATAGCGGTAGGCTATGTGCTCTCCGCCTCAGCCTTGGTAGCCTTAGCCTTCGCAGACACTACCACCACCTTTTTCACCTACTACATCCTAGCCGCGCTCACAGCCATCGGGAGTGCAGCCAGCTCAGCTCTTGTCCTAGAGTATGTACCGTCAGACCTTAGGTCGCGGTACTTAGGGATAAACGAGGCACTTATGCTCCTCTGTATAGCGGCTGGGACTCCTGTTGGAGGGCTTCTCTACGCTTCTCTAGGCGCTAAGGCTCTTTTCACGGTTCAAGCGGCGTTACAGTGCTTCCTCGTACTCCCCTATTTCCTCTTAGCCATCCCTGAAACTAGGAGGCATGGAGTGCGCACACCCGCTCGCTTACTAAGACATCCGAGGATCCCAAGCTGGCTTACGCTCCATCCTAAAACACATCATTAACTCGATTTGCATCCAGTCTATTCTCTAGATCGCGGGGGGGAAGCTTTCAGTTCGCTCAGGTTTAAAGACAGTGGTCAAATGCTTAGCCGTGTGGAAATATTTTTTAACGCTTGATTGATTATGCCTTCCAGTTGATAATACGAGGGTTCAATGCTCTCGGGTGGTAGTGGGTTGAGTGGTTATCGGAGAGCCTGTGCAGCTCTGCATCGGGAGGAGCCTGACAGGGTTCCTTTCTTCGAGATGCATGTCTCACCTAGTGTGGGCAGTCGTGTACTAGGTTACACGCCTTTAGTTAATAACACGCCGTTACAGCTGGATCTGGCGGCTGCGGGCACGTTTCAACCATCGGAGGTGGAGGATAGGGTTGTAGAGGATACAGTTGCGTATGTGAAGAAGCTTAGGCTGGATTTAGTGGGATGCCCTGGGTCTGTAAACCCTGAAAGGACGTGTGTGAAAAAGCTTGGTGAGAGGAGGTGGTTGATCGACGGCGCAGCCCATGCTTGGCTTGGAGAAACCCTGTGGAACGAGGGGCTTAGAAGCCGAAGAGTTGACTTGGAGGATGTTGCGAGGCATTGGGAAGGCTTAAGGAATTCAAGACCGCGTGATGAGGAGAGCTTTACCCTTCTAAGACGTTTGGTTAAGATGTTCAGAGGTAGGGTTTTCATATACTATAGTGCGGATGGTTCGTGGGGACCCGTGGTTTCAGACCAACCCCTCCTCTTGGAGGTTTTAAAGAACATGTACACTAATCCAGGGCTTGTGGATAGGCTTCTAGCCGCTATGTCTGATAGAGCCGTTGAAGCTGGGAAAGCGGCGCTAGATGAGGGAGCTGACGGTGTACTTATGTGCGTAGATTACGGTTACTCTAAAGGTCTTTGGATGCCCCCTGTGAACTTCCGTAGGTTTATCAAGCCTGTTTTAAGGAAGCAGTGCGATGCCTTTAAGCGTAGGGGCGGATTTTCCCTCCTTCACTCCGACGGAAACGTTGACGCTGTCTTAGAGGACTTAGTTGACGCTGGGATAGACGCGTATCAAGGTATAGACGTTGAAGCGGGCATGGACCTTTCCGAGGTTAAGAGGCGTATAGGCGACGAGGTCTGTCTAATAGGGAACGTTTCACCAGTAACCTTGGAATATGGTTCTTTAGATGATGTGAGAGGGGAGGTATGCCGCTGTTTTTCCACGGCTGCGCCTGGAGGGGGCTACGTTCTCTCAGCCTCCGCTAACATATCTGTATGTAAAAAGGCTGAGGGCTTCTTGGAAATGGCTCGCCTCGCAGCGGTGCAAAGTAGGTACCCTCGTAGAGCATAAATGGAAACCGTGAGTTAGTAAGCTTAGGCATGGTTACGCTTTCAGCCTTTTGCTTGGTAACCAGGATGTATAGAATGAACACTGGCATTTTCCCTTTAAAGCGTAAGGTACGGCATCGAATTCGTAGAAAAACTGTTACTCTGCTTTAATAAAGCCCGTGGCTGTGGAGGTTGAAATTGGTAGGCTACAGTTTCAAGAAGCTTTTCCTCATCACAGGGTTTCCAACAAGCGGGATTTCCTCTCGGCATTTTATGCAGCGTTTATCCTCGGATAAACAGATGTTTACCACGGAGAACCCGTGTCTTTTGATGAGGGTTTCGCCGCAGCTTGGGCAGTAGGTGTTCTCGTATCTGTGCCCTGGTACGTTTCCGATGTATGGGTATTGTACGCCTTGTCTTTTAGCCATCTCGTAGGCTTTCTCCAAGGTTTCCACTGGCGTCGACGGGTTTTGAAACCTGTAGGCCGGATAGTAGCCGGTGAAGTGGAGCGGGGTATGTGGTCCTACTGAGTGGAGGTGGCTTTCGATGACCTCTCGGAGGCAGCTTTCGTCGTCGTTCACGGCTTGAACGACGAGGTTTACGATTTCCACGTGTAGGCCTAAGCGCTTCGCTTCAGCTGCGTTTCTCCAAACAACGTTGACGTCGGCGCCGCAGAACCTTTTCACAGCCTCCACGCCGCCCTTCACATCGAACTTTATAGCGTCCATACCTGCTTCCCTAAGCCTCAGCAGGGTGTCTAATGTCATGTAACCGTTGGAGACGTAGTTGTTGTAGAGCCCTCTCCTCCGAGCTATGGGGAAAACGTCTAGGCTGTACTCGAAGAGCATGAGGGGTTCGGTGAAGGAAACGGATAGCCCTTGACAGCGCTCCGCGACCGCTAGCTCAACCATCCTCACAGGGTCTATGTACCTCGATTTCTCAGGTTCAGGTTGGGATTTGGAGAGATGCCAGTTTTGACACCTTACCCGCATGGCATAGATTATGCCAAGCTATGGGCATGTGAAGTTACAGGACCAGGTGGAGAAGGTTAGGGCAACGCTTCCTGGGTGGAAGTGGAAGAAAGGCTTCTTCTCAATGGGGTTGGCTGAGATAGCGTTTATGTCACCGTATACAAGGGTGTAGAGCTTACCGTCGATGTTCTGCCTAGTCTTGCAGAAGCCCCTGCTTCCCACAGGTAGCAGGCAGCGTCTCTCGCAGAGTTGGCAATGGACTCTCCCGTCGATGAGCCGTTCATAGAGAAGCCCCTCCCTTACGCAGGGGTTTACTTTAAAGTTGGGGTTCACGTTCACGGGTGCTGCTGACCTCCGTATAACTAACCGGGGAGACGCGTTTAAAAATTGTGGGTTGACCGCTCAGCTTCTTTTCTTGAATTCGAGGAGGATGATCCCTCTCATGGTATCGTTCTTCGAAGGCTCGTATCCTAGGCTCTGCATGACGCCTTCGAGGTACTTTGAGAGGAGGTCGGTGTTCTCCATGGGGAGGTAGGGAGCTACGCATCTAAGCTTCACCAAGTCGACTTCCCTTGATAGATGGACGTCGGTGAGGTCCCACGCGCATGCGGCGAGGAGTCTCCTCAGCATTTCGATGGGGTCTTGGTCGTGGAACTTGGCTAGGAGGTATTTCCCATACCATGCACCCGCGTTACGCCAGATCTCCTGCAGTTTCTCCCTCTCCGTATGATAGAGTCTGTCTATGAGGTAGGCGAGGATGTCTCCTGAGGTTATGACGGCGCCGGTTTCCCGCTCCATCTTGAGGAGGGAAAAGGAATCCAGTATCTCCGGGAGCGTCAGCTTCATCTCGTAGGCTCTTATAGCCTGCTCAAAGGCTTCGTTCGTTAAGCCGTAGACGGTTTTACCCTCCCTGTTCGCGATCTCGATGACTCTCGATAGCAGGTCCACGCGTACAGCGACGAGCTTCTTCTTCTCCCTAGTCGGCGGACGCCCCCCAGCCATGAGGAAACCTTCTCAAACATAGTTTATTTATTTAAGGATTTTATCTTTACGCTCCCTAAATGGATCACCGATGAAAAAGTACTAAAAGCTTAGGAATCCGTGTCGTTACTCACCGTATTCACAGTTTTATAAGTTTGGAAAACCGTTAAAAGCGTGGTTTCCCGTTGGTATAGGGAAGATTATGTCTGGTTGAGGGCTATGTCGAAGGTTGCACTCGTCTATGATAGGCTGACGCCTGATGAGGTTGAGATCCTCATCGCCGCTGAGGAACAGGGCGTAGGCATCGTACCGTTATTCGTGAAGGATCCTACCCGAGTTTTTCTCAGGGATGAGGACGCCGCAGCCTTCAACGTGGCCATAAACAGGTGTGAAAGCAAGGGGAGGGCTCTCCGCGTTTCAGCGGTCCTCGAATCCCAGTATGGGAAGAGGGTGGTAAACCCTTCAAGGGTCGAGGCCCTGTGCGCGAGTAAACTCGAAACCCTCAACCTCTGGGTGAAGCACGGCGTAGACGTGCCTAAATGGGTTTACATCCCCTTCGCCTCCAAGGAGAAGGAGACGGGCTGGGAGAAGAATGTGGCGGATAAGGTTGAAGGCGGGCTTTCCTTCCCACTCGTCCTTAAGCCTACGCAGGGCAGCTGGGGTAAGGGTGTGGTTAAGGTTGGGAGTAGGAAGGCGTTTCTGAAGGCTGTGCATGAAGCTCAGCCGAGCTCGATCAACCCAGACGGTGTGTTCGCACAGGAGTACATCGCGAAGCCTGGCTTCGACCTACGGATACTATGCTTTAAGAAGCCCTACCAGGAGCCGCGTTATCTATGCTGCATCGCCAGGGTTACGCGGACTAAGGCTGAGTTTAGGACGAACACGCATCTAGGCGGTCTCCCCGTGGGCATAGACATCCCCCTTTTCCCAGGTATCATGGCTGAGGCTTTGAGGGCGGCGGGTCTTCTCCTGGACCCAAGTGACGCCGCCATCGTAGCCCTCGACGCCATGCCAGTTTTGGAGGGTGAGGATGAGGCTGACGCTGTTTACAGGCTTGTGAGAAGGTGTGTTAGGCGCTTCGACGCGGTGAGAGCGTTCGTGAGGGAGAACGAGGTGCGTAGGTACCTGAGGTGGAAGCCTACCTTGGAGCAGCTTTTCAGCGAGTACCGTGCATCCGCCTGCTATCTAAGCCTTAAGGAGAAGATCGAGGAGGTCCTCCAAGTCTCCTGGGTTAAGTGGCATGAAGTCAACTCCCGGTTTGACTACGCGGTGAACACGAGGAACGCTACGCAGGTTAACCCAGCACACACGTATGTTGAGTTATGCCGTGAACTCATCTAGGAGGCAGCCAGCGTTATCCCTGCAAATGCAAGCGTTTGATTCATAGGGGTGAACATGAGCAATCTATGCTCTACGAAAGCCGTGTATTTGACTGAGAGTAAATCATGTTGGGTGACTATCATTGCGCCATGGAAAGAGGGATAACGTGTTGAGAAAGGCGGATTTCATCCTCGAACTTTTAAAAGTAAGCCTTTTTGTGATATAGTAAAGTAAAAATGGTAATGGTAAAGAATATATTCATCTTGTAGCCCTATTGCTTTCGGTGTTGGAACGTGGCTGTTGTAACGGTTTCATCCAAAGGGCAGATAACCTTG